>JANPPB010000031.1:0-3199 GCA_031428295.1 Segetibacter sp.
TATATATACAAAATCATAAACATTATGCCAGGTCATTTACCATCTGGCTTATTTTTAAGGCAATTCATATTTATAATACTTCACGATCTTTATCTTTTATAACAATTAATGATTTCTCCAAATACCATACAACAAATCACCAGCAGGATAGACATTATTGAAATTGTAGGTGAGTTTGTAAAATTAAAGAAAAGAGGTGCTAACTACCTGGGCAACTGTCCTTTCCACAACGAAAAATCACCCTCTTTTACAGTTTCGCCAAGCAAAGAAATTTATAAATGTTTTGGTTGTGGCAAAAGCGGTAACGCAGTGGGATTCTTAATGGAGCATGAAAAGTATTCCTATGTAGAAGCTTTAAAGTGGCTTGCAAAAAAATATAATATCGATGTTGAGGAAACAGAATTAAGTCCTGAAGTAAAACAACAACAACAGGTTGCCGAAAGCCTTTTTATCATAAACAATTTTGCTCAAAAGCATTTTACTCATAACCTTTTTTCGACCGAAGAAGGCAACGATGTAGCTCTAAGCTACCTGAAACAAAGGGGGTTCAGAGAAGAAATATTGCGAAAGTTTCAGGTAGGTTACAATCTTGATCAAAGAGATGATTTGACAAAGCAAGCGCTAAAAAATCAATACAATATTGAATACCTGCAGAAAAGTGGTTTGGTAAGTGTTAGACATGAGGTACCTGTAGACAATTACCGGGGACGGATCATATTTCCGGTACACAACACAACTGGCAAAATAATAGGATTTGGTGCCAGAGTTATTAAAACAACTGACAGAGCACCCAAATACATCAATACTCCTGAAAACGAGTTGTATGTAAAGAGTAAAATATTATACGGCACTTACTTTGCCCGACAATCAATAGACAAATTAGATGAATGCCTTTTAGTGGAAGGCTACACCGATGTGGTAAGCTTGCACCAGGCAGGCATTGAAAATGTAGTGGCCAGTGGTGGCACGTCATTAACCATTGACCAGCTTAGGTTAATTAGAAAATATACCAACAACTTAACTATTATTTACGATGGAGACAGTGCGGGTGTTAAAGCTGCGTTAAGGGGTCTTGACATGGCTCTTGAAGAAGGTTTGAGTGTTCGGCTGGTGCTGATACCAGATAATGAAGACCCGGATAGCTATGTAAATAAAGTGGGCATAAATGAGTTCAGGAAATTTGTAGATGCCAATAAAAAGGATTTCATCCTTTTTCAAATGGAGGTAATGCTGACGGAAGCAGGCAGTGACACCAGCAAAAAAGCTTCTGTGGTAAACCAGGTAGCCGAAACCCTGAGCAAAATAAATAAAGCCGAAGATTTTACTAAACAGCAGGACTACATACGACAATGTGCGGCCTTTTTAAAAATTGATGAAGGTGGACTGACCAACCTGGTAAATAAGTACAAACGCGATAAAATTGAAAAGGAAGAAAAGAAGCAAAACTTTGAATCTTCTTCTTTTAAGGTTGAAAAAGATTCGGCTACGGCTACTGACGACATCATTGACCTGATTTACAATGATGATCTGCAGGAAAAAAATGTGTTGAGGGTATTGTTGGAGTATGGCCTATTGCCCTGGGATGCCGGGAAAACGATGGCTGATTACATATTTGAAGAGCTGGACTTTTTTCACTTTGACAACCCTGAACTGGAACACACTTTGGAAGTGTACCGCGAACAGTATCAAAATGGTTTACAACCTACAGGCAAAAGTTTGTTGTACCACCAGGATGCTGCTATAAGGCAAATTGTAACCAACATAGATATGCAACCCTATGAACTCAGCCCTAATTGGGATAAAAAAATCGAAGGCCTGAATATCACAAATCGTGATACCAGCCGGCAGGATGTATTGATGAGTACCAATTACTTTAAACTAAGGAAAATTAAAAAGATGTTTGAAGAAAACCAGCGTGATATGGAGAAAGCTACGCAGTTTGATGAGCAGTTGAGCCTTATAAAAATTCATCAGGAGCTTAAAGAAGAGGAACAAAAAATAACCGATCTGTTAGGAACGGTCATTCTCAAATAATGCCAAAATACATGTCACTAAATTCCTGGCGGCATTTATTATCCTCACCAGAGTTTTGTACAAATAAAAAGTGCACCCACTTTTGATGAATGCACTTTTTATTAACGGAGTAACCTCTACTTTTCTGATGGACTTTTCTTTCCTGCCAAAAGCTTTTCAACCGTAGCTTCCAGCCTTCGCTTTTTCGTGTCTTCTTTCTTTGCGCCTTCAATCCAGCTAACGAACTCATTTTGATTGGAAACAGATAGATTCTGAAAGAAGTCTTTCGCCTTTTTGTGGCGGGTAAAAATCTTTTCCAACCCTGATGGAAGTACCGAAAGCTGTTTGTCAAATTCCTCTTCTACCAATTCTACCGGAGCTTCATCAGCCAGGGCAGCGGCAACAGAAATTTGATCTGTTTTTTTAAATTGGAGCGCACTCCAAACATGATCGAGGGCTACCAGTGCAATAGTTTCGTATTGATTTTGCGTAAGCACGGACCAACTGCAATCACGGTTAAGATCGCTCGAAATTTTGCTGGTAGTTTTTGGATAAGCAACCCAAAGTTTGCCTTCGTTGTGTAAGGCAGGAATTACTTCGCGTAAAATACCATTTAACTGGTTTACGTTGATTGCAAATACCAAAGCAAAATCAATCTTTTTCAGTTTCAGCAGCGGGGTAACGTTCTTAGAATACGATAACTTAATGAACTGTTTCTCGATGGACGAAGGCAGACCCTGAATTAACAGGTTCCTTTCATCTTTCATTTCTAACTTTTCAAACAAACTTTGATGCGACATGCCTCAAATAGATTTAAGGGTTATCGAAAATATAAGAGTGCAAAGGTAGAAAAATGTAAGTTATTTTAAATGAAAAAGTCCATCTTAATTAAATTAAAATGAACTCTTTGAATGAATAAGTGTATAATTCGCCATTTTTATCTAATTGGTTTGTAGTATTTGAGAGCTTCAGGCATCTGTTGTTGCAAACGGGCAATTCTGTTACCTTCCGCAGGATGCGTACTTAAAAATTCAGGGGGCTTCTGACCATTGCTCTGAGCTTCCATTCTCTGCCATAAAGCAATTGCTTCACGTGGATTATACCCTGCAAGCGCAGCATAAATCAAACCCAGCTTATCTGCCTCGTATTCCTGGTTACGGCTATGTGGTAAAGTAACACCCACAGC
>JANPPB010000032.1:0-3219 GCA_031428295.1 Segetibacter sp.
TGCTTCAGGAGCTTCAGCCGCTGTAGAAGGTGCATCTGAAACGCTGTCAATTAGTGCTACTTCAGTTGTTGCTTCAACCTCTGCATTTGCTTTCTCGTGATGATGCAATAAAGCAGCAAGCACACGCTTGACCGGAGATTGCAACAACCCGATAACCTCACCAATCAACTCGTTCTTAGTCTTTATCTGTGTTAACCCTTTCAAGCTTTCATCACCAGTGTAAATATCCCCATTTATAAAAGCAGCTTTTAAAACTGGTTTCGTCTTGTTATTATCTTTTCTAAAAGAACTTAAAATAAGGGCCGGCACTTTTGGATTTTCAGAAAACATAAGGGCAGTTACTTTATGCAGAGAGTCATATACTCCGGCATATTTGGCATTGTCCAGTGATTCTAATGCTTTTTTAATCAGGCTGTTTTTGGCAACCTGCATTTCTACATCTTTACTAAAACAGGTACCCCTTAATTTGTTAACCTGGGCAACAGTAAGTGATTCAGTATCGGTGATGTAAAAATTGTTGTATTGAGAGAACTTGCCTTTCAACAGTTCAATAACTTCGTTTTTTTGTGTCTTTGTCATAACGCTACTATTTTAACCGATGACCGGATTAGATTAATGGTTTGGTGTCTACAGCTATTGACGGGCTCATTGTACTGGCCATACTTACACCTTTCAGGTAAGTTCCTTTAGAGGTAGATGGTTTCAATTTAATGATTGCACTTATGAACTCATTGCTGTTTGCGGTTAACTTTTCAGGAGAAAAAGAAACCCTGCCAATTGATGCATGAACAATGCCCGCTTTATCCACTTTAAAAGCAATTTTACCACCTTTAACCTCGTTAACTGCTTCGCCAACGTTGTTGGTTACTGTACCAGTTTTAGGATTTGGCATCAAGTTACGTGGACCTAATATTTTACCCAAACGGCCTATTTTAGGCATAACAGAGGGCGTGGCAATAATTACATCCACATCCGTCCATCCACCTTCTATCTTGGCAATAAATTCATCCAAACCCACAAAATCCGCACCGGCAGCTTTAGCGTCTGCTTCCTTATCGGGAGTGCAAAGAACCAATACTTTTTTAGTTTTACCGGTTCCGTGAGGAAGAGTTACCGTTCCCCGAACCTGTTGGTCAGCTTTTTTAGGATCAACTCCTAAACGAATGTGAAGGTCAACAGAACTGTCAAACTTTGTGGTGTTGACTTCTTTAATCAATGCGGAGGCATCATTTAGTAAGTACACCTTATTTTTATCAACTTTAGCTGCTATAGCTTTTCTTTTTTTAGTAATTCCCATTGTTAATCAGTTTAAAATTGATCAATTAATTTTCCCACGGTGCAGTACCATCAACAGTAATACCCATGCTGCGGGCTGTACCGGCAACCATTTTCATAGCGCTTTCGGTAGTAAAACAGTTCAGGTCAGTCATTTTGTCTTTCGCAATTTCTTCAACCTGTGCCCATGTTACTTTACCTACTTTGTTACGGTTAGGCTCTTTGGAACCACTTGTAAGCTTAGCAGCTTCCAGCAACTGTACAGGAGCCGGAGCAGTTTTAACTACAAAGTCGAACGACTTATCGCCATAAACAGTAATGAGAACGGGAACAACTTTTCCCATTTTATCCTGGGTTCTAGCATTAAACTGCTTGCAGAACTCCATGATGTTTAGACCCTTTGAACCTAATGCGGGTCCGATTGGGGGTGCAGGATTGGCTTGACCTCCTTTACACTGCAGCTTTACGTAGCCTGTGATTTCTTTTGCCATGTTTACTTTTTTTGGTGTTAACGTCTCCCAAAATGCCGCCGCTAAGCGGAGCCGGGTGACTCCCAAATTCAATCAATTCAACAGAAAGAACTTTTTTTGGGATCGCGAAGGTAAGTAAAACATCAATAGTGTAATACTTCTTTTTGCAGGCAGGCTTTAAATTCTTATTAAAATGCCTGGAGGATAATTATTTCACGAATCAACAAAGATGAATTGAAGAATATTGCCTTCTGACTTCCGTCAGAAAAAATATTTCCCTTTTTTGTGTATCAACTATAAATCTATGGGTATCATCGTTGCTACGCTCAGTTCAGGGGCAAATAAAAATGGAGCTTTTATCACAATAATAAAAGCTCCATTCAAACAAATTACTGCTTATTAAAGGACAAGAATTCCCTTTGCGTTCAATATAATTTCCTTTTTGGGTTCTGTTATTTTTGCAATTTCTTCTTTGGTTTTGCCGGCATCTTCGGCGTAGTGCTGCAACTCCTTAACAGAAGTCACTTTCATAGAAGCTGTTCCGTTAACAACAACTTCTTTACCATTCAGGTCCAATGGAACAACAAAAGAATGGTCTTTCATTTTAACCATCATCTTACCATCAGAGGTTTGCACTTTTATCCAGCAACCTTCCATAGTGCATACATCTGTCACTTTGCCTTTCACCTTTACAGCGGTCTCCTTTTCTGAGGTAACAGTTGAAGTAAGTTCATTTACACTAATAGCACCTTCAGCGGTAGTAGCCTCACCAAAGGTCATACCCTTGTTTGCAGGACCTTTTGGGGGCTGTGCCATTGCCAAGACACCAAAACTTAATGCAACTAAAAGCGAACATATTTTTTTCATACCGAAAGAATTGAAAAGTAAAAATAGTGAAAGGATGTTGTTTAGTATTTGAAAATACAATTAACTTGTAAGAACTGTAACGATTGAATTTTGATCAACTTTTCATGGATGTACTGCCTTGTTTAAAGTATGTACACATACAAGTTGACCTTTAACTTGCCCCTCTACAAAATCGTTGAATTTATCAGGCTGTAACAATGATTGTATTACTAACTGTTTATAAAAAAACACATGCATCTTACACCAAGAGAAACTGAAAAGTTATTGTTATTCCTTGCCGGTGAGTTGGCAGCAAAACGCAAGGCCAGGGGATTGAAACTTAATTATCCCGAAGCCATTGCTTACATAAGCAGCCACTTACAGGAAGCTGCCCGGGACGGAAGAATGGTTGCAGACTTGATGCAGTATGGCGCTACAATCCTAACCCGCGAAGACGTAATGGAAGGGATACCTGAAATGATCCATGAAATTCAAATAGAAGCAACATTTCCTGATGGAACCAAGCTGGTGACAGTGCATGATCCGATCAGGTAGGATTTGCTTGTGGCAAAGTATGGTACATTAAAAATTACTACCCGGGAAATACTTAAAAAGCTTACTATAATTA
>JANPPB010000033.1:0-2860 GCA_031428295.1 Segetibacter sp.
TCCTTTCTCCTCTGTGCTGTTGATTAAATTGGCCGATCTTCTTTTGGCCAGCAGAAAATATAGCGATGCTCTGGAAATTTTAGAGAAAGCTGAGCTGTTTGACAGTAATGATATCAACCTTTTTATTTTAAAAACAGATGCATATTTAGCCTTAGACCAACAGTTAAAAGCTGTTGAATTACTGGAAGCCGCCTTGCTTCAATTTGAGGGTGAAGAACGAATAGAACTATTGTTTGAGCTTGCGGATGTATACGATGATTATGAGGAGTTTGATAAGGTTTTTGACTGTTTAAAGTTAATATTGAAAGATGATCCTACCAATGAAGAAGCTTTATACAAAATATGCTTCTGGACTGATTTTACCGGCAGAAATGAAGAAAGCATTTTACTCCACACACAAATTATAGATGAATACCCCTATAGCGAGTTAGCATGGTTTAACCTGGGTGCTGCCTACCAGGGTCTTAAATTGTTTGAAAAGGCGATTGACTCTTATTTATATGCCGTAACAATTGATGAAAAGTTTGATTACGCCTATAGAAATATGGGTGATGCTTATTTAAGGCTGAGAAAGTTTAAGGAAGCTATTGAAGTATTAGAAAGAGTGTTGGAACTGTCAAGGCCTGAAGATGTTATTTACGAAGCCATTGGTCATTGTTATCATAAGTTGGGCAATTATGCACAAGCCCGTTTTCATTACAAAAAAGCCTCGCACCTAAACCCTGATGATGGAAAGCTATTTTACAAAATGGCTCTTACCTATATAAATGAGGAACATTGGGAGAGTGCTATTAAGCATTTGGAAAATGCATTACGCATTCAGAAGTTGTCGCCCGAATATAATTTAGCAATGGGCGAATGCAGAATGAATTTGAACCAATTTAGGGAAGCCATCCAATATTTTGGATATGTTGTTCGTTCGCGGCCCAAAAGTGTTTCCGGTTGGGAGGCATTGATTAGGTGTTTGTTCAAAGCCGAATTTTTTGAAGAAGCGATTGAACAATCCACAGCAGCTTTAAAAATAACAGAGGGTAAAACGCTTTTCATCTTTTATTTAAGTGCCTCTTTGTTTGCAATAAAAAAGTCAAAAGAGGCCATGCTACAACTAGAAAAAGCCATGGTGCTTGCTCCCCGCCAGGTAAAAAAATTTATAGATATCTACCCTTCTATCCTGCAAAACCCCCAGGTAGTTGATGTTATTGCCCGATATAAAAAAGGGAAGAAGTTGTAATTAACACAAAAGCCTCTTTCTTCAAAATTTTAGAGGGAATGGTTAAAGTTTTGCTACGTAAAACCTCAAATACGTGTGGCCAAATCAATGGAGTTCCCTACTTTTGCGCCTCTAAAAAACTTCTCAGAAAAGAGTATAAGAACAAAATTATTTTATGGCAAATACTTCCGACATCAGTCGTGGCATGATCTTAAAACTGGATGGTGCCCTTTACACCGTTATTGAATTTGGACAAAATAAAACCGCCCGTGCAGCAGCAAAATTTTGGGCAAAACTAAAGGGGTTGGACAATAGCCGCAGTATCGAACATACCTGGAATAGTGGTGATACAGTTTACCCGGTACGTGTAGAAAAAAAGGCATTCCAGTTTTTGTATAAAGACGAAAGCGGTTACAATTTTATGGATAACGAATCTTTTGAACAAATTTCATTAGCAGAAACAATGATTGATGCCCCGCAATTTTTACGCGACGGACAAGAAGTTGCTGTATTGATAAATACTGAAACGGAATTGCCAATGAGTGTTGAGTTACCCGATAAAATTGTTATGAAAGTTACCTATAGCGAGCCGGGCGTTAAAGGCGATACTGCAACCCGCACACTCAAGCCTGCTACAGTTGAAAGCGGGGCTACAGTTATGGTGCCATTATTTGTAGATGAAGGAGAATTGATTAGGGTGAACACAAAAACCGGCGAGTATGTTGAGCGGGTAAAAGAGTAAAACTTATCGATTTTATATTAATGAAAAAGCATCCGATGAGGATGCTCTTTTAGTTTCTTTATTTGGAATCAATTTAATCCTCATCTTCAAATAAACGCTTTAGCCTTATGTTTGAAATGGGTGCTACAACCAATGCAAATTTTTCAACTGTAACATAGCTGGTATCTAACCCAAAACCTTTCTCTTCGGATAAGCTTAGATCTTTTAACCAGAAATGAAATTTCATAATGATCCTTTCAAAAAAGGGTAGCTCATTATCCTGGCTTAGGTATTTTTCCATAACTACAAATTGAAAATCGCCAACTACATTATTTCGCTCAAGACTTTCGTACCGGCTTGTAATGTTCACCTCTTTATTTTCAACAAGATCGCGAACCACTTGCCTGAACATTAGATTGATCCGGGGTTGTACCCTGAAACCAAGCCTGAATTCAACCCGTATAACATCGTTAGGTATAATATGTTTTACTGAGTAATCACTGGTATAAGGATCATCTACAGTATCAACATGAATAAACCAGTATATATCCGCACGTTTTGGCTTCCTGTTTAAAATTGAATAAATTATTTTATGCTCAATTTCTGCGGGGTTATTGGCACTGGTCATATAAACCAGGTGCGTGGCATATTTACCTACTGATTTGTCATTGCTCAATTCCTGGATCTGCGATATGTAATGTTCCAGGCGAACAAATTCTACATATCTGTTTTTAATCTTTCTACTTCTATACCAAACATACATGACTGCAAAAAGGGCTCCGCCAACAACCAGGGTAACATAACCACCATGCGGAAACTTATCCAGGTTGGCAATTAAAAACGAAGTTTCAATGGTAAAATAGGTGGTAAGGTATAGATAAACCAACGATTTTTTGGTTCGATGTAATACCAGGAAGTTGGCAAACAAA
>JANPPB010000034.1:0-5930 GCA_031428295.1 Segetibacter sp.
TGTAAACTTATCTAAAGGGGGAAGTTTTATTTCATTGTTAGCATTATTTCCGTAGGCTACTACAATATCTTCTGCACCTAAGATAGACATATAAAGGTGAGTTGATAAACTCATTATTAAACTATACAAGGAAGATTTTGACGTATCACTTATTGGAATTAGTATAGGAAAAATTGGCACCATCAAATCTTCTCTGGAGAACATTGCCTGCTTTATGTCCTGTCCTTTTTCATCAAAAAATGCCCATGTAATGGTTGCTTTTTGTAAAATACATATTGCCCGAACTAATTCATGACGTCGCAATGTTTTGTTTATTTCAAAGAATCTCAAAAACACATCATCTATGGTCAATTTGTTTTGTATGTCTGTAGCTATAAGGAAAGTATATAAGAAGTTTGTTAAACCATGTTCACAACCAGCCATTTCCATATTTTCCACTATTCTGTTTCTGCCCGTTTTCGGTCTTTCGAGTCTTTGTGAAACAACGAGCTTTTTCATAGCCTCATCGAGGTTTGCAACAGTTAGAGTTTGTTTTATTTCTCCAATTGCATATATCCCTTCAATTGGAAAATGATACCGCCTCGATATACTGGAAGCCCCATACTTTAAATACGGGAACCAATTTTTATTAAAAATAATTAAATCATGATCACCTGAAGTGAAGCCGTTTCTATCATTAACAACACCATGAGTAATAAAGTATCGATCAGGTAAAAGTTTACTAAACTCTTCCCGAAGTATGTCTTCTAATCCTAATCCGGAGTCGAAATTATCTAAGTTCATTTGCTGTTCATGCCTAAACTTTGTCAATATCAAAGTTTCTGTATTTAAACATCTTTTGTACAAAATGTCTTTTAAAGTTTCGGAAGCATCTTTACGGGGAAGCCATTTTGAGGTATCGGGAATAGATTTCATTTAGAGTTTTTACAGTATGAATTTACACATGTCTTTTAGCATTATTAAAATGTGTCTTTGTACAACCTCGAAAGCGGCAGGAAAAGCAAGATCAATAAAGGAGACGTTGGTGTGGGACATACATGAACAATGTAAACAAGCAGGTGTTGCATTTTTCTTTAAACAATGGGGCGGCGTAAATAAAAAGAAATCTGGAAGAGAATTGGGTGGACGGATATACGATGAGATGCCTTTAGTACCAATTTAAACAGATGTTTTTAGGGGTATTAGATATTACACGGTCCTTGTAAATCCAAAATGACACTTTTGATTTACAAGGAAGAGTATTTTATATTTGTTAGATGATAGATCGAAAACTATACAAGGAAATTGTTGGGTTGCTCAGGCAGTTTCCTGCAGTTGCAATACTGGGAGCAAGGCAGGTTGGTAAAACCACTATGGCTAAACAACTGGCTTCTATTCAAAAAAAGCCAACCTTGTATTTAGATCTTGAAAACCCTTTGGACGTTCGCCGATTAGCTGACCCTTACACTTTTCTTACAGATAACAAAGACAAGTGTATCATCATAGACGAAGTACAAACCATTCCATCTTTATTTGCGGTACTACGTTCGGTAATTGATAGCGACAGGCGTAATGGAAAATTTATTTTGCTGGGTAGTGCATCGCCACAACTGGTTAAGGGAGTTTCTGAGTCGCTGGCAGGCCGGGTTGCTTACCGCGAACTTTCGGCTATTAATTCTTTAGAACTTCCTGAAAAGATTGCTCTTAGTAAACACTGGTTTAGGGGTGGGTTTCCTGCGGCTCTGTTAGCCAAAAGCGACAAAGCATCTATGGAGTGGATGAGCAGTTTTGTAAAAAGTTACATTGAACGTGATCTGGGTTATTTGTTTGGAGTAGAATTATCAGGCAATACAATTAGCAGGCTATTAAGTATGCTTGCCCATGTAAATGGCAGTGTATGGAATGCAGAAATGATGGCTCGTTCGCTGGGTATAACCGCACCAACTGTTAACCGCTACATAGATTTTTTAGAAGGAGCTTTTATAGTAAATCGCTTGCCGGCTTTTTTTATAAATACAAGAAAGCGCCTGGTTAAAGCACCCAAGGTTTATATAAGAGATAGCGGACTGCTGCACCAGTTGAGCCATGTTCATAATATTAATGCATTGAGGGGGCACCCTGTTGTTGGGTCTTCGTGGGAAGGTTATGTGGCAGAGCAGGTGAAGCAATTAAAACCCCCTAATACCGATTTGTATTATTATAGAACACAGGCGGGTTCCGAATGCGATATTGTAATTGCAAGAGGTATAAAACCTGTTGCATGTATAGAAGTTAAGTTGAACAATGCACCGGCAATTACTAAAGGAAATTACCAAAGCATTGCTGATTTACATACTAAAAAAAACTTTGTAGTGGTACCCGAAACGGAAGAGTATAAAACTAAAGAAGGCATTATTATTTGTAGTATGGCTACGTTGTTGACTAAGTATTTGCCAAAAATATAAAAACGTTCTTCCTTGAAAATCGAAAATGTAATTTTTGATTTTCAAGGAAGAAACAAGAGTGAATAAAGAATTTTCTGACCACTTAGTAAGAGAATAATAGGAAGAAATTGTTATTAGGTTCTCTATCATGGCAATGTATTGTGAGGTTTATAGGCACTGCTTTAACTGATTGAACTATTACCTCTATCTCACAATTTATCAAAGATGTTAGTTGCCACCAGCACTACCCTTGAACGAAATGCGTCGCAACAATGCTTCATTGATGATTTGTGGCCGGTCACACAAAATTTATAGGTGTTGATCTTAATATAAATAACTCAACTTTTTATAACTACTGATATGTTGAAGTAAAATGTGTAAAACGAAATGACCACCAGTTCTCATAACCGTACCATAGCGCACTTTGATTTAGATGCATTTTTTGTAAGTGTAGAGTGCCGAAAGAACCCTAAGCTGAAGGGGCGCCCTGTAATTGTTGGGGGTGGAGACCGGGGTGTGGTTGCTGCCTGTAGCTATGAAGCCCGAAAGTTTGGTGTGAAAAGCGCCATGCCTATAAAGCTGGCAAAAAGGTTGTGCCCCGAAGCACTGGTTATAAAGGGGGATATGGAAAGTTATTCGCAATGCTCTCATGAGGTTACCCAAATTATTTCGGCGGAGGTACCCATGTTTGAAAAATCGAGCATTGATGAGTTTTATATTGACATGACGGGTATGGATAAATTTTTTGGATCGTTGAAGTACACTCAACATCTAAAAGAAAAAATAAGCAGGGAAACAAGGCTGAGCATTTCGTATGGGCTGGCAAGTAATAAACTTATTAGCAAGGTTGCCACCAATGAAATAAAACCCAATGGTCAAATTTTAATACCCTTTGGCGATGAGAAGCAATTTCTTGCGCCTTTGCCTATTGAAAAAATGCCCATGGTTGGCAATAAAACCAGCATGCTGTTACGCAGCATGGGTGTTGAAACTATAAAGATACTGAGCCAGATACCGGTGGAGATGATGACCAACCTACTGGGTAAAAATGGTATAGAGTTGTGGAGGCGGGCTAATGGTATTGATGAAACACCCATAGTGCCTTACCACGAACAAAAAAGTATTGGTACCGAAAATACTTTTGATAACGATACCATTGATATTGCTTTTTTGAACCGCGAATTATTACGGATGACCGAGCAGGTGGCTTTTGAACTGAGAAGCAATAATAAGCTGGCCGGTTGTGTAACTGTTAAGATCCGTTACAGCGATTTTCAAACCCTGACCCGGCAAATTACCATACCTCATACCGCTGCCGATCATGTGTTGATTGAAACTGCAAAAGCCATTTTTGAAAAGCTGTACGAAAGGCGTTTACTTGTTCGCCTGATTGGCGTTAGGGTTAGCAACCTGGTGCCCGGCAATTATCAAATCCATTTGTTCGACGATACACAGGAAATGATCAGCCTGTACCAATCTATTGATAGTATTAAATCGCAGTTTGGCGAAAACATATTAAAGCGGGCTGGCGGTACACTAACTCAACCACTTCGCAAACGATATAAGTTTTTTGTGTCGGGTTAGATTAGTTTTTAGCATCCTCAACTTATTCTGCAGGGCCTTTTACCACAAAAACGGTCTTCCTTCTTTCTTCAGTCATCCTGCCAACCGGTACGCAAAAATCTTGCAGGCCATGTTCTTTAAACAGCGCTTCCACTTCGGCGGCGGAGTTTGGCGACACCGAAACAAGCAGCCCTCCATTTGTTTGAGGATCTGGTAAAATATCATAAATGTCCTGTCCGTTTACGCTTTCATGTACCTCAACTTTATCACCATAACTGCCCCAGTTTCTGCGGGTAGAATCCGGAACCACTTTTTGTGCCAGGTAATCCTGCAAGCCGGGTACCAATTTTAAACGGTCGTAATACAGATCAGCACTAAGTTTACTGCCCTCGGTCATTTCTATCAGGTGGCCTAAAACGCCAAACCCGGTTATATCGGTCATGGCATGTACTCCTTCTATTTTACCCAACAGCTCACCAATTTTATTAAGGGTAGTTAATTGTTTCACCAAAAGTGCTGCATGTTCTGGTGAGAGTAATTTGCGTTTTTGGGCAGTGGCTAAAATGCCCACTCCTACGGGTTTGGTTATATATAGCAGGTCGTTTTTGCGGGCCGAGTTATTGGTTTTTAAATTGGTGATATTAACAAGACCGCTCACCGCCAAACCAAACATGGGTTCTTTAGTATCAATGCTGTGACCACCTGCAAGCGGTATACCTGCCTCGGCACATATGCTTCGGCTGCCTTCAATTACCTGCCTGGCAAGCTCTGCAGGTAAAGTGTTTACAGGCCATCCCAAAATTGCAATTGCCATAATCGGCTTGCCTCCCATAGCATACACATCGCTGATGGCATTGGCAGAAGCAATACGGCCAAAGTCAAAAGCATCATCAACAATTGGCATAAAAAAGTCGGTAGTGCTAATAAGCGCTACACCATTGCCGAGGTCGTAAGCCGCAGCATCGTCTTTACTATGATTGCCCACCAATAAATTTGCATTGTCAGGTACTGACAATTGACTTTTCAGGATGTCGTCTAAAATCTTTGGGGATATTTTACAACCACAACCTCCTCCATGCGAAAACTCGGTAAGTTTTATTTCACTCATAAAATGGCTTGTATTTAATTTTATTTTCCGGGCTGCAAAGATGCCCAAACATTTGGAGATTGATATACTTAAAACCTCTGCTTACCATTACTAATTGCTACCAGAATAGCTTTTATTTAGCTTGCTCTTTAAGTGGCTTCCCGTTGCTTTAAATGTGTGTTTAATAAAGCCCTGGTATTGTCTTCGGTGGCTACTGATGGGCATGCCACATAGGTTACCATCTGTTGCCAATCCTCCCGGTTCTGTAAACCTTTCAGGTAATATTTATCGTAGTAGGTAAGTAATATTCTAAAGCATTCTTTCAGGTTGCCACCCAATAAAAAATTTACTGCTGTTTTTGTTTCCAATCCACCCAGGCGTTTTTTAATTCTCATAATGGCATCTGATATTTTCTCACGTTCACATTTTCCATAATATTCAACCAAATAATCAAGCCGGTCTTCAAAAGAAATGTCTAAAAAATAAACATGGCTCTTACGCATTTGCAGCCAAAAAGGCAACGGCAGGTTAAGATTGCCAATCCGCTGGCTTTCATCTTCCACCCAAATTTTGGTAGCCGCCTTTACGGAGCCTGTATGTTCATCCGTTTCACCATGAGGACGTTTTGATAAAACATCATCAAGCAATGCCAGGTTGTTTTGTAAGGTGCTGAATTTAATTAGTTCCAGGGCCAGCATGTTTTCAAACATCTCCTGGGTAGGTTGGGTATCCATACCTATGCCGCCAAACGCTGAGCCCTTATGGCTGGCAAGTCCCTCTAAATCAATAGCAGGTAAATGTTGTTTTTTAAGTTGATGGATTACGCCGGTCTTTCCACTTCCGGTATATCCACCTACAATGCTAATATCCAAGGGTGC
>JANPPB010000035.1:0-4191 GCA_031428295.1 Segetibacter sp.
TCCAGCTATGGCAATGTCTACAGGAATAGCTACAGTAAGCATTACGGTTTTTCTGTTCGTTGCCTCAGGGATTAATTTATTTTATTCATTTGGCAATTTGATTAATTACCGCGAAGCGTTCTAAAAATTTTTAATTTTGGCATTATTCAGCGACTTACCGGTTTATAAAGCAACCTATGATTTGTTATTTGCTGGTTTTCGGTTTACAAAAGATTTTAGTAAGGATTATAAGTACACATTTGGTGAAAGTTTAGAAAAAAGAGTCCATGGTGTTGCTTACCTAACTATGCAAAGAAATTAACATGCTGTAAAACCAACGAAACGCTAACAATGTATTTGCAAAAGCAGGGCTAGACAATGTAACATCAGCTATGTGCATGCATCAGCAGCGGTTCGGGCACGACGTTCAATTTTCAGCTTTAGTTCTTAATTTCAAAAATAAATTTTCAATTGGGCATTTGTACCGGGCTGGACAATCAATGATTTCCCAACAACGCCAAGCCCTGCAACGTTAGCGGTAAGCGTAAAACGACAGTAATCATAAACTGTCAAACAATATTAATTTTCGATTGTTAAGAAAAAAACGATTAAAATGAAAAACTTCAAAAAAAATAACTCATTTAAAAGGGCGTGGCTCATGCAACTAACATTGGTATTTTTAGTGTTTCTTTTCTCCTGTTCAAAAGATACTGATCCGGTACCCCCTATCATAAACCCTCCTCTAACCGGCACACCGGAAATTACGATTACTACCCTGTTAACCAATCAAGGTATTATTTGGGGGTTTGATGTACTGCCCAATGGCAACTTGCTGTTTACGCAAAAAACAGGATCAATGCAGTTGTTTGATACCACCACACGCAGCACCATTAATATTACCGGGTTGCCAACCAATATTTCGGCAGCAGGACAGGGTGGATTGCTGGATGTGGCCATTTCACCAGATTATTCAACAAGCCGAACTGTATTTGTTACTTATAGCATTACCGGCGGTTTTCTAGCGCTTGCACGGTTTACATTAAATGGAAATGCGGCAACTAATTGGCAGTTGCTGCAAACCACTGAATCAGCCTCTACCTGGAATGGGCACTTTGGAAGCCGTATAGCATTTGGCCCGGATGGAAAATTGTATTGGAGTGTAGGGGAAGGAGGAGGTGCTAGTCTTGGCGGGGCCTCAAGTCCACATCAAAATGGGCAACGACTTAATACATTGTGGGGCAAAATTCATCGAATGAACCTTGATGGAAGTGTACCAACTGATAACCCGCTGCTCCCCGGTCAAACAGTACGTACCACTATTTATAGTTATGGACACCGCAATCCGCAGGGTATGGCTTTTGAACCTGAATCCGGAAGGCTTTTTATAAATGAACATGGACCAAATGGTGGCTGCGAGCTTAACCGGATTGAAGCAGGAAATAATTTTGGATGGCCATTATTTAGCAATGGCATTAATTATAATGGATCCACTATTAGTAATGGGCATAACGGCCCGGGAATTGTAGCGCCCCTTAAAACCTGGACGCCGGCACTTGCACCTTCTGGACTTACCTTTATCAATCACAATTCTTTCAAAGATTGGAATGGCAATATGCTGATGGGAAGCCTGGGCCGCCGCCAATTACTTATGATAAAAATGAACAATGGTGTACCTGGCAATGAAACCATTTTACTCGAAAATAATGGCCGCATACGGAATGTGAAAATGGGCCCTGCCGGTAAAATATATGTAAGTGTGGAAGACGGAGGCAGGTTACTTGCGTTGACAGCAAAATAAAAAATATATGTTGAAAATAGTACCTCGCAATTCTTTAGCGATAAGCGTTTCTTACCGGGAAAAGCCATTTTTAAAATAATATTTTCCTTTACAAAATCACAAAAAATAAAATGAAAAACTTCAAAAAAAATAACTCATTTAAAATGACGTGGCTCATGCAACTACCATTCGCATTTCTACTGTTTCTTTTCTCCTGTTCAAAAGATACTGAACCAACTCCTCCAGCAGTTATAACTCCCCCCATCGTTACGACTACAACTTTTGTTTCGGCTGCGGCCGTTATTGATTCTATGGGTACAGGTTTCAATCTGGGAAACACTTTTGACTATGCATTACAAAGCACCAACCCAACATCAATCAACCCAATAATTGACTTGTATGCTAATGCTGGCATGAGACATGTCCGTATTCCAGTAACATGGATGGACGGATTTGGCGGGAACACCATTGCTGATGCGAATGGCAATATTAATTTTTCGCATGCACGATTTATTCAATTGAAAGCAGTTATTGATTATGCAATCAGTAAAAGAATGTTTGTTGTTTTAAATACACATCATGAGCATTGGCTGAATAATAACTATAACGGTACAGCACAGTACAATAATGCGTTTGCAAATCTTTGGACTGGCATTGCAACCCACACTTCAAAGACTATTCTCACTTACTTATTTTTGAAGTTTTAAATGAACCACATGGGGTTTTTGGTGATTGGAATGGCGGAGCAAGCCCATCAAACAGTGCTGCATTGGCATTAACCCGACAAATAAATAAGGTTGGTTATGACGCAATCAGACTAACAGGTGGTTTGAATAGTAACCTTGTTATTATGGTTTCAACAAATGGAATGGGAAATCATAATCAGTTAGATGATGTTTATCCATCAATCGCAAGTCTTCCTGGTGGTGGCTCAGACAGGTATCTGTCGTTTCATGTTCACACCTATGACCCATGGGCTTTTTGCGGACAAACAGGAAGCAACGCATCGTGGCCTGGTAGCAATTCTATTGCTAACTCGTTAAGAACTGTTTCAAATTACGCAAAGACTTTAAATGTGCCAGTTAATTATGGTTAATTTGGTGTTGGACGTGATGCAAATGCTTCAGAACGTAACTCCAATATTGTAAGGGAATATTATAGAACGATGCGTTTGACTTGTCTAAGCGAAAAAATGTCACCAACCGTTTGGGACGACAGAGGATGGTTTGGGTTGGTTAATTCAGGTGGTAATAGCTTTTTACACAATATTGTGCCGAGTATGATGGCTCCGTAAAATAATTTTAGGAAGTAAAGCATACCTATTGAAAACCCCTAACCGCTAACATTAAGCGGAGTAGACGAAAAGCCCCATAAAAAGCCCCGATAAGAAACGACTTATCGGGGCTTTTTGTTCTACTCCTTGTTTGACCGTAGCCGGTCTGGTTATTGGGTGCAAAGTAGCCTTAGGTTTTTAGGCTTTCGTGTACACTAAGCAGCTTGCCAATAGTTCCTGCTTGCTTTAGGGTGCTGTTGGTATTAACAAGCTAGTGTGTCCACGTTGTTTTTATCTGTTTGATGTTTGCAACGGGCTTATTTGCGTTGGTTTCTTTTCAGGCATGCATAGCCCTTCTATTACGTCCATCAACGTTTTTAAAAAACAATCTGCAACCTTACTTCAACCTCACCTCTGGTCTATTCGAGTTGCACTTTTTTTATTAGGCCACCAGGATAACGAATGTAAAGGGGTTCAAGCTTTGCTTTTTTACAACAGGGGCATAACATATCATCTGTACCAAACTTCTCTATCGTTCTTATGGTGCTACTTATTTGTAACTGCTTTGGATGTTGTGGTAGGTTCATGTGTTGCAACATTTCGTTTACCCGCTCTTTACGTTTATAATTACCCAGGTAGCCATAGTGCCTGATCTTGCAAAAGCGTGGTGGCAGCAGGTGCTGCTCATACCTTCGTAAAAATTCTTCTCCAGGCAAAGTCATCGTTTTTTTCTTTCCTTCGTCGGCGTAATCTTTGTACTCAAAGGTTACGTTGTTGTCTATATCAATTCGCTTTATTAGATGATTGCTTATGGCTACTTGTCCCGAAGCAAGTTCGGGACAAGTTGTATGCGTATATCTTCCAAGGTATTCGAGCACCTGTGCAGGGCCACCCATAGGCTCTTTAAAGTTAACGATCCACTCCATGTTATATAGCAATGAGCGCAGTGTTAGCCAGCCTGCACGCTGCTCTTTGCTCATCTCTATAATGCCTTTGTCTATTTGCTGTTGTAACTGTTTTAGAAAATAAGCACGGTATACTGTTGCCACTGCTTTGGCAGGAAACAAAAATTTGTGCTTTGCTTTTACGGCTTCTTTCCAATGCAGCGCTGGCTTAGCTACCCTCTCCTTATGGAGCGGTGGGGGTGAGGCTATACCACCAC
>JANPPB010000036.1:0-2864 GCA_031428295.1 Segetibacter sp.
GAAGAAGGCGCAAATTGAGGAAGTAGTTAAAATAACTCCCAATCAATAATATTTAGAAAAAGTTAGTTAATCTTTCAGTAGAAATCTTCCAACCCACTCTGTCTAAGTCAGCACTTTGTGCAAACAAAAAAGAGCCGCATCGCTGCAGCTCTCTTTTCTTTAAAAACTTTTTTTCAATTAGAACTTAGCATGTAAACCATTGTAATAATTCAGTTTAGCATCGTAGGCATCATAATCTTTTGGATTAACGCCCCTGCTCATATCTCTTTTGTATTCAAAAACATTATACAACAGATCTACAGATTTATTCAGCAAACCCTTTTCAAGATTGGAACGTTGCGTTTTTCCTAATAAACTTCTATGCGCTTTTTCTAACCAGGCAATGCTTTGGTCAGCAGCTTCAAAAGCTTGTTTGTTGGCAGCCGTCTTCTTAACCTTTACATCGGCTGTAGTTCCCTTTATATCTCTTGCAGCCTGTGCTACAGTTTCCCAATTAGTATATGCAGTTACACCGGCATTATAAGCTGCTATGCCATTGGTTGTGTCTTTTTGATATGCTTTCTCAAAAGCATGCTGCGCTTTTTTATTGTATTGTGCTCTCTGATCTTCGGGCAGGTCCTTTATTTTTTCGTCGTTGGCAAAATAGTTTCCATAATCAAAATAAGCTTCGCTGGTCAAAGTATTGGCTGCATCTTCTGCATCAAATTTAGATACAAAGCTGGCAAGGTTGGTGTTCTTCTTGGTGTATTCAAACTCAATGTCTTTCCAAAGATTATTGGTAGGATAAACTTCTTTAGCCAAACCAATGTATTTTTTAAATTGCTCATCGTTTGGGTTATTTAAATAATACTTTGTCAGGTACTCATAAACCCCCTCATAATCCTTTCCGCTTACTTTAATGTCAGCCAATTTGCTATAATATTGAACTGCTTCGGGCTCTAGCTTTGCATTTTGTGCAGTAGCTGCAGCGTATAAATAAGAAGTAGTATCAAAAGGTGAAGTTGACCATTTACGGGATATCAGCAAATCGCCCATAGCAGCCATGTTTTTAAATTTGTCGAAAGCCTTTTCCCATTGTTCTGCTTTGTACAATTTTACACCTTGTTGAAAAAAGGCATTGTACACATTATTGATACCATCAAAACGGTCTGCTTTTAATTTTTCTTCATTAGGTTCCAGCTCAAGGTATTTTTTTAATGCAGTATAAGCATCTATATCTGATGTTGGGTATTTAGCCAATAAAGCTTCGTTAGCAGCAATTTTGCTATAAACCTGCATTTTTAGCATATAGCTCTCAGCTAGTTTACTCATTTTAGCGTCCGTCATCAACTTATCAACCTCTACTTTGGCATCTTCTAATGCTTCTGGTTTAAGCATGGCTAAAGTGTAGGCGTTTTTTGCTTTTTTCAAATCCTGGGCCTGAACAACAGCGCCTGTAACCAATAAAAATGAAAACGCAATCGCAAACTTTGTCATAATGGGCTTTTTATTAATTGTCATTGTTTGATTATAAAATATAAAAGTTTTATTCAGGTTGATCTTCAATATCAGTTTCTGTTATTTCAGTTTCATCATCAGATCCGCTCTCATCATCTGTACCTGGAACATCATCTGCAGTAAGTTCATCGATTAAAATGATTGGTTCTGCGTTTGGATCAGCTTCCAGGCCATCAACATTGTTTACTTCTGCAACTGCAGTCTCTTCAATTTTTGAAATGGCTGCTATTTCATCTGTATCATCTAATCTTATCAGTTTAACGCCTTGTGTTGCCCTGCCTGCTGCTCTAATATCGGCCACCGAGGTTCTAATAGTAATTCCTGATCGGCAGGTAATCACCAGGTCCTCTTTTCCACTAACATCCAAAATTCCAACCAAACTTCCGGTTTTGGCAGTTACGTTGATAGTTTTAACACCTTTTCCTCCCCTATTGGTTATCCGGTATTCGTCAATCAATGTTCTCTTACCATACCCTTTTTCGCTAACAACCAGTATCGTTCTTTCAGTGTCCTCCTTATTTACACAAATCATACCAATAACCCTGTCTTTTTCTGAGTCAACCTCTATACCCGTAACACCAATTGCGCCACGACCGGTTGGTCGCACTTTTACTTCAGGAAAACGAATGGCACGTCCTGTACTTAAGGCAAGCATAATATCGCAATTGCCATCAGTAAGCCGGGCTTCAATTAATTGGTCACCTTCAATAATGTTTATTGCATTTACACCATTGGCACGTGGACGGCTAAAGTCTGCAAGAGCTGTCTTTTTAATAATGCCTTTCTTGGTGCATAATACAATATAATGACTGTTTACATAATCCTTATCCTCAAAATTCTTTATATCAATTATTGCTCTAACCTTATCATCCTGCGGTAGTTGCATAATGTTTTGGATAGCCCTACCCTTTGTGTTTTTATCGCCTTCGGGTATCTCATACACTTTTAACCAATAACACCTCCCCATTTCGGTAAAGAACATGAGTGTATGGTGAGTAGAGGCTACAAACAAATGCTCAACAAAGTCTTCTTCTCTGGTCTTACTTCCGATAGCTCCCCTGCCTCCTCTTTTCTGTTGCCGGTATTCATCGGCAGAGGTTCTTTTAATATAACCTAAATGAGAAATGGTAATAACTACATCCTCATCCTCAATTAAATCTTCTATTCTCATTTCGTTTGACAAATAGGAGATTTCAGTTTTTCTTTTGTCGCCAAATTTTTCTTTGACCTCTAATAATTCGGTTTTAATGAGATTGTATCGGAGAGATTCACTTCCCAATAACTCTTGAATTCGGGCTATCAATGCCATAAGGCTATCATATTCTTCCTTAATCTTATCCCGCTCCATGCCTGTAAGGCGCTGTAAC
>JANPPB010000037.1:0-4774 GCA_031428295.1 Segetibacter sp.
TCCAATTTTAAATCTATGGATAGTTTCTTAAGTGCTTCGGCGCTACTTACCTCAACGATCTCTCCTATGAATTGAACATCATTTACTACTTGCACTTTAGTAAGCAGCGTTGCTTTTATAATGAGCAGTTGCTTTGCTTCAAGGCTTTCTATGCGCTTCTTTAGCGTGCTGTTTTCTGCCTGTAAATTTTCAACCGATTTAATTATATCCTTTGGATTTTTTAGTGCTTCTTTTAATTGGTGTAATGCTGCAAAGGCTTCATTAATCATTTCTTGCGCCATTCCACCCGTGACAGCCTCTATACGCCTGACCCCGGCAGCCACAGCGGTTTCATGCCTGATCTTAAATACTCCTAACTGGCCTGTGCTGCCAATATGAGTCCCTCCGCAAAGTTCAACAGAATAAGCGGGATCAATAATGACCACCCGGACTACGTCGCCATATTTTTCTCCAAACAACGCCATTGCACCCTGGGCTATTGCTTCCTCCCTGCTCATTTCGTTTATTACCACTTTTATATTTGCCCTGATCTTTTCATTTACGATCTCTTCAATTTGAGCAATCTCTTCTAAAGTCACCTTGGAGAAATGGGAGAAGTCGAAGCGTAAATGCTCCTGGTTTACCAGGCTACCCTTTTGCGCCACATGGGTACCTAACACTTTGCGTAAGGCAGCATGTAAAAGATGGGTAGCACTGTGATGCGCTTCCGTACTTTTTCTAACAGGCAGGTTCACTCTAGCCAATACTTCGCCTTCAATGGCAAAAGGTAAACGCTCCGTAAAGTGAATGATGAGGTTGTTTTCTTTTTTGGTGTCATACACCTCTATCTCTTCTCCTGCAAATTGCAATGTTCCTGTATCGCCTACCTGTCCACCACTTTCTGCATAAAAGGGAGTGGCTTCCAATACAAGCTGGTAGCCTTCTTTTCCTTTAGACTTTACTTTGCGATAGCGCACAACCCTTGTTTTTATCTCAAGGCTATCGTAGCCCACAAATTCTGTTAGGGAATAATCGTCGAGAATTATCCAATCTTCAGTGTCAATAATAGATGCAGAGCGGCTACGGTTTTTTTGTTGGAGCAAGGCATATTTAAAACCATCCATATCAACAGACCATCCAATTTCTTTTGCCATTAGTTCAGTCAAATCAATTGGGAAACCATAAGTGTCATTTAATTCGAAAGCAAAACTTCCAGCGATTATTCTGTCTATTATATCCTTGCTATAGTCCCATTTATCTCCCAAAAATTCATTCAAATCATCTTTGAAGGTTGCTACTGAGGGACTAAGTTTTGTATAGTTTTCAAATTTTTGAATCCCCTTTTCGAGCGTTCTTAAAAATGCTTCCTCCTCTTCTTTTACCACTTTTTCAACAAAGTCTAATTGGTTAATTAGTTCTGGAAACACTGTTTCAAACTGGTTAGCAATTACCGGAAATAATTTAAATAAAAGGGGTTGCTGGTAGTTGAGGTAAGAATAATAGTACCTGACTGCCCGGCGTAAAATGCGTCGAATAACATAACCCGCCCCCGTGTTGGAAGGTAACTGTCCATCAGCAATGGTAAAAGCAATGGCCCTAATATGGTCAGCTATCACACGAAAAGCAATGGCTTCTTTGCTGTTGCTATAATCATATTTTTTACCGGTTATCTTTTCTGTCTCAGCTATGGTGCCGGTAAAAATATCAGTGTCGTAATTGCTGGTTTTTTGTTGAATAACTCTTACCAGTCGTTCAAAGCCCATACCGGTATCCACATGTTTGGAAGGCAAGGGTTCAAGGCTGCCATTCTTCAGGCGATTATATTGGATAAAAACATTGTTCCAGATTTCTATCACCTGCGGATGATCGTTATTTATCAGGGTGGCTCCATCAACTTTATCTCTTTCTTCTGTCGGCCTGCAATCCACATGAATTTCGGTACAGGGGCCACACGGTCCCACATCGCCCATTTCCCAAAAATTATCCTTTTTATTACCACGTAAAATGCGGTCTTCAGCAATCCATTTTTTCCATTCGGTGTAAGCCTCCGTATCTTCCTGGAGCCCCTCGTTTTTATCGCCCTCAAAAATGGTTACGTACAGTCTGTCTTTGTCAATCTTATATACCTCTGTCAGTAAATTCCAACTCCATTCAATGGCTTCTTTTTTAAAGTAATCGCCAAAGCTCCAGTTGCCCAGCATTTCAAACATGGTATGATGATAGGTATCTACACCAACTTCTTCAAGGTCGTTGTGCTTGCCACTTACTCTCAGGCATTTTTGTGTGTCAGCTACTCTTGTATTTTCTGGATTTTTGTTACCTAAAAAATAATCTTTGAATTGATTCATACCTGCATTGGTAAACAAAAGGGTAGGATCGTTTTTAACAACTATAGGCGCAGAAGGCACAATGGTATGTTGTTTAGACACAAAAAAATCCAGGAAATGTTTTCTGATTTCGGCACTTGTCATCATATCTACTCAATTATTTAGCTGTATGTTTAGGTATCAAAAAAATTATATTTGCATGGTTTGATAACCGGGCGGCAAAGGTAGTAAACGGCAACATTAATAAGAGGAGGACATTGATGTAAAATGCCAGGAAGTGAAGAAGATTAGTATCATATACTTTATTGAGGTGATGTTTTTTTGCTATTGGGTTTAAAGGAGTAAATGGTTAAAGTGCCTGTAAAACTTTTTATTTTTTGCAGGTAACTTTTCATTTTAAACTTACTTGTGTGGCCAATATAAATTTTAAGAATCCATATTGAACGAATGTATGACCATCTGATATTAGCCGGTTTTGCTAGCTTAAAGAAACATCCATTAATACTAGACCAGGTGTTTTGAAGAAGATAAAATACTACTATAATACCCATAGTCTCCGGTACGAGAAATTAGAAGTACCCTTGAGAGTAAAACTTTTAAGGGTATTTGCATTTTTGGCCACGGCCCTGGTAACTGCTGCCCTGATTGTATGGGTTGGTTTCCGGTATATCGGCTCGCCAAACGAGCGAATTTTAAGAGGCCAGTTGGATGATTATGGCGAAGGTTATAAACTATTGCAAAATCAGGTGGAGCAACTGCAGAAGCAAATGAGTGAGTTGGAAACCAGGGACAATAAAGTATACCGTGCCATTTTTGAAGCCAATCCCATACCCGATAGTGCAAGAGCAAAAGAGCAGGCTAAGAAAGCCGAGATATCATTGGTTACGCGATTGAGCGACGATGCACTTATAGGGGGAATGATTACCCAGTTAAACCAACTTTCGGCAAGAGTAGCCTACCAGACAAAAAGCTATAGCGATATTGATGAGATGATTAAGAATAAGGAAAAGCTTTTGGGAGCTATCCCCGCTATACAGCCGGTAAGCAACTCAGACTTACGACGCATTGCTTCGGGGTTTGGCAGCAGGATAGACCCGGTATATAAAATTTCAAAGTTTCATGCAGGGCTCGATTTTACAGCGCCGCAGGGAACGCCCATTTATGCTACTGCAGAAGGCCGGGTTAAAGAAGCGCATTATAACGAGGGTGGCTATGGCAACCAGGTGGTCATAAATCATGGTTATGGTTACGAAACTTTATACGGCCACATGGTACGCATAAAAGCACGTGTGGGCCAGCAAATAAAAAGGGGAGAAGTGATTGGATGGGTAGGAAATACAGGAAAAAGTACAGGTCCACACTGCCATTACGAGGTTCATAAAAATGGTACCCCGGTTGATCCTGTATACTTTTTTTACAATGACCTTACACCCGAGCAATTTGATCGTATTCTTAAACTGGCCGCCGCCAGTAACCAAAGCCTCGATTAGGTTTACATATGTACATCTTATCCACTTACCCATTTGTATAGAGGATAAAGAAGTATCATTTATTATTTTTACAATATGACACAATTAGATCTTTTTGCATTATCGGCTACTTCTGCAAAGGAGGGAAAAAAGCCTGTTGCAAAAGATCGGGAGGCGGAGCAAACCATGAGCAATGAGGAACAACCAGTAAATGAAAAGTTGATAGAAACAAGCAACCAGGAGGCACTTTCAGCTATTGAAAAGGCGGTGTTTAACAATTTTAAGTCCGGCAACAAACCTGAAAGCATTCCGGTTAAAAAAGAACCTGCTGAACGTAGCGGCAATATTATTTTTGAAGACAGTAATATAACTGTTAAGATAAAAGCCCGGCCGGTTCGAAAGCCTGGTGCCTCCAATAACGAACCATATATTGAAGGCGCTATTGCGCCTAATGGCAAACCTCAACCCCGCCGTTCAGTTGTAACAAGGCAGCCAAAATCGGAGTATAGTATAGTGCTCAACGAAAAATTAACACTGGTAAAAAACAGTATTAAAGAAGGCCTGTTACAAGATGCCGCCGAAAAAAAGAAGAAAAAGAAACTTGCCCAACCACAACAAAAACGTGGAAGAAAATCGTTTAAAGAAATTGATATTGAAGCTGACCTCGTAAATGTGCCCGAAGATGAAGTTTTGTTTATGAAGCAATACTATACAATAAGTGAGGTAGCTGGTTGGTTCAACGTTAATACATCGTTGCTTAGGTTTTGGGAGAACGAATTTGATATTTTAAAGCCGAGGAAGAACCGAAAAGGTGATCGCATGTTCAGGCCTGAGGATGTTAAAAATTTGCAGTTGATACACCTGTTATTACGCCAAAAAAAGTTTTCGATTGAAGGGGCCAAAGAGTATATTAAAACCAACAAGAACAAAGTTGATGTGCAAATGCAACTAACACAAACTTTGCAAAAGTTTCGTGGGTTTTTGTTGGAATTAAAAGCT
>JANPPB010000038.1:0-1519 GCA_031428295.1 Segetibacter sp.
GGACCTACCTGGCGGATCACCACTACATCACCCGCTTTTATTTTTCCTGAATTGATACCAGCGATCAACTCAAACTCACCATCGAATACTCTTGCCGGGCCTTCAAAAAGTTCACCTTCTTTGCCACTTATTTTAGCCACACTTCCACCTGTAGCAAGGTTGCCATACAATATCTGTAAATGACCGGTTGCTTTTATCGGACTCTCTAAAGGAAGAATGATCTTTTGATTTTCGAAATCCAGATCGGGTACTTCGGCAAGGTTTTCGGCTATCGTTTTACCCGTTACTGTAAGGCACTCACCATGCAATAATCCTTTTTGTAGCAGGTACTTCATTACTGAAGGAATACCACCATGTTGGTGTAAATCCTGCATGAGATATTTACCGCTGGGTTTAAAGTCGGCGAGTACCGGGATCTTATCGCTTATAATTTGAAAATCGTCCTGCGTTAAAGGAACATCTATACTTTTTGCCATTGCAATTAAATGTAAAACCGCATTAGTGCTTCCCCCTAAAACCATGATGAGGGTGATGGCATTTTCGAATGCCTTACGCGTCATGATGTCTGATGGCTTAATGTCCTTTTCCATCAGCAGGCGAATGGCTTTACCTGCCGCCAAACACTCATTCTTCTTTTCTTCGCTCAATGCCGGGTTAGACGAAGAATAAGGCAAGCTCATGCCCAATGCCTCAATGGCACTGGCCATTGTATTTGCTGTGTACATACCACCACAGGCACCAGCCCCGGGGCATGAGTGCATTACTATTCCTTTAAAATCTTCTTCGCTTAAATTGCCCGCTAGCTTTTGCCCCAGCGCTTCAAATGAGGAAACAATATTTAAGTCCTGGCCTTTATATCTTCCAGGCGCAATTGTACCTCCATAAACCATTATAGCCGGGCGATTTAACCGGCCCATTGCTATAATTGAGCCGGGCATATTTTTATCGCAGCCGGGTAAGGCAATCAACGAATCATAGTACTGTGCACCGCAAACAGCTTCTATAGAGTCAGCAATAACATCGCGGCTAACTAATGAGTAACGCATGCCTTCGGTGCCATTGCTTATACCATCGCTTACGCCAATGGTATTAAAGATGAGGCCCACAAGTTCGTTATCCCATACACCTTGCTTAACCAGTTTTGCAAGGTCGTTTAAATGCATGTTACAGGTGTTGCCATCGTAACCCATACTTACAATTCCCACCTGTGCTTTGGTAAGGTCGTGTTCGGTTAAACCAATACCATACAACATTGCCTGTGCCGCTGGTTGGGTTTCATCCTGCGTAATCGTTTTACTGTATTTGTTTAATTCCATTATGCTAATTCTAATTGAGGGGTGTATGCTTTTTCTATAACCAAATTTTTATAAGCCTGCTGAACTTTTGCTCCCAACGTATCGCTCCACGATTTTACAAACCGGACTTTATCGAGTGCTTCTATGCCTATTACTTCTGCTGCAGTACCACAAAAAAATGCACTGTCTGCACCATGAACTTCGGATGGTTTAATTTCCTTTTC
>JANPPB010000039.1:0-8455 GCA_031428295.1 Segetibacter sp.
AAACAGGTAGCAGCAGTGTTGCAGCAAGAGATGAATGACATTTTTATGCGTTTAGGAATGAACATGATGGACGGAGGAATGGTATCCATTTCCAAGGTGCAGGTTACCCCCGATTTATTGGAAGCCCGCATTTACCTGAGCTTGTTTAAAATGCAGGATGATAAAGAAGTAATGAAAAAGATTGAAAACAAAGCATGGGAAGTAAAAAGGGAATTAAGCGACCGGGTTAAACACCAATTGCGTCGCATTCCTGTATTGCATTTTTACCAGGACGATACTCTGGACTATGTTTTTAAAATGGAAAATATTTTTAAAGAGATAAATACCGGGGGGAGCGAAAAGGAAGATTAGAACCGGTTCATCATACAGTTTTATTTTTCAAATAATAGAGATTACTCATTTGTCTTCCCAACTTCTAACTCACTCCTTACCGCTCACCTGATACAGCATGATCTTACTTTTTGCCTGGCGATATTTTAAAGCTAAAAAGAGTACCAATGCTATTAATATTATTGCCTGGATAAGTGTGCTTGCCATATCAGTTGGTGCCGCTGCACTTATACTGGTACTAAGTGTTTTCAATGGGTTTGAAGATCTGGTGAAAAGTTTGTATGCCGACTTTTATTCGGATATAAGGGTTGCCCCGGCAAACAATGCAAAATTCCTCAGTCTTACTTCAGCTCAATTGCAAGCCATAAAAGGAACTCCGGGTGTCAGGCAAATAAGCCTGATTGCTGAGGAAAAAGCTGTGTTGGTAAACGAAGATTTTCAAAGCATTATTTACCTGAAAGGAGTGGATGCTGCCTACACCCAGGTAAGCGGCCTTGCCAAACATATAGTAAAAGGAAAGTTTGTAACCGGGGAGACAGAACAACCATTTCTTGTTTTGGGGGCAGGAGTTGAAAATGCTGTAGGCATATCTGCCGGTATGAATATTACCCCATTGACCGTTTACCTTCCCAACCGATCTGCTGCAAGTTTTTCTACTATGGAGGCTTTAAATAGTTTTAATGCTAACGTAAGCGGAAGTTTTGTGTTGCAACAGGATTTTGACAATAAATATGTCCTCACCAACATAGGCTTTGTAAAATATATGCTCAACCTTGGCCCCAACGAATACAGCTCGGTTGAGGTGGCGATCAACAACGATGATCTAACGGATGATGTAAAGGAAAATCTTCAGAAGTTACTGGGTTCCAATTATTCCATACAAACAAGGTATCAGCAAAACCAAAGCCTGTACTCTGTAATGCAAATTGAAAAATGGGTGATCTATGGCATTCTTTCTCTTATATTGGTAGTGGCTGCTTTTAATATGATAGGTGCTTTGACCATGCTGGTTTTGGAGAAGCAAAAAGACATTGCTGTTTTAAAGGCCATGGGGGCCGACAATAGCTACATTCAAAAAATTTTTCTGAGTGAGGGGTTTGTTTTGGCAGGAATAGGTGGAGGATCGGGCATTTTAATGGCTGTTGCCATCTGCCTGCTGCAGATAAAATTTAAACTGGTTAAACTTGCTGGCGGCAGCTTTCTTATCGACTACTACCCGGTAAAAATGGTTCTTACAGATTTTATCCTGGTTATTTCCACCATTGTTATCATTGCATTAGTTGCTGCGTGGATACCCAGCAGAAAAGCCAGCCTTCAATTATTTACATTGAAAAGCTAAAGGAGTACCCTTTCAAAGCCACACAGCACTTCATCAAATTCTTATATAGTAAACTGTTGCTTCAAAACCTCTTGCCGGAAGAAACTTACAAAAAGTATTTTCATTTTTTCTTTTAATTCTTTTAAATGAACTGGAATTCAATAAAATATACTTTGAAGCGTTAATATACCGACTCCAAAAAAAAGTACTTGACGCTACAACATTTATTTTAAATTTCAATTTTCACATAATTTTTGGTTATTTTGCCTGAGCACAACCCCCCACTATGAAAATCTATAATGTAAATCCGAGTGCATGGAACAAATAATTATTGGGGGGATCATTGCTTTTTTAATAACATTCTATGTTATACCGGTTATCATCAAAGTTGCCACTGCAAAAAAATTGTATGATGAGCCTGATGGAAATAGGAAAAATCATAAAAAGCCAATCCCTTCTCTGGGTGGTCTGGGCATGTTTGTGGGGCTTTCACTCAGCCTTATTTTAACAGTAGACTTTTGGCATGGTGCCAATGAGTTCCAGTTTTACATGGCGGCTTTTCTCATCATTTTTTTTGTAGGTATTAAGGATGATATCATCATGCTTTCGCCAGCAAAAAAGTTTGCAGCCCAACTTGTGGTTGCGGCGGTTTTAATGGTTAAGTCGCATTTGCTGCTAACCAACATGCATGGATTTTTAACACTTACTCACATCGATATTACATTCAGTTACTTTCTAACCACATTTGCAATTGTGGTTATAATAAATGCTTTCAACTTAATTGATGGTGTTGATGGCCTTGCAGGAAGTGTGGGTATGTTTACTGCTCTTGTTTTTGGTGGTTTCTTTTTAATCAATGGCAACATTCCATACGCGGTTTTAGGGTTTGGACTGGCAGGTTCTTTGCTTGCTTTTCTTATTTACAACTTTCATCCTGCCAAAATTTTTATGGGCGATACCGGCTCCCTTTTAATAGGATTAGTTAATGCCATACTGGTCATAAAATTTATTGAAACCGGTAATACTTATACCAATTACCCCATTAATGCTTCACCAGCCGTTGGTTTTGGTATTATGCTACTCCCTTTAATGGATACACTAAGGGTTTTTGGCATCAGAATATTACATGCCCGCTCTCCTTTCAGCCCCGACAGGAATCACCTTCATCACATTCTGTTAGATAGGGGTATGGGTCACAAAAGTGTTACGCTTACTTGTGTTGGCATTACTGCACTGTTCTCAATAATGGCTTTTACTTTACAGGCATTAGGAACTACTTATTTAATATTACTGCAAATACTTAGCTTTTATGCAGGTGTTTATTTTTTACATCTTACACGTACCAGGGTGCGTATGCGTGTTGTTAAGGGTGAATTAGAAGACGAGGTTGTTGAGTTATCCAACAGGCGTATTAAGATGATCTCCCTCTTTAACCGCGGCGCAGTAGCTGTTGACGAAGATTAACAAAATTATCATGTAAATACAAGGCTGTCTCTCTGGGATGGCCTTTTTAGTAAGTAAGGGTCAACACAATCTTTCAGCCTTATCCGTAGATTTGCGGGGCTTAAACAAAACGATTATGAACGAAGAACTGGACTTAATTATAGAGGATGCAGAATCATCCATGAAAAAAGCAATTGGTTTTCTTGAGGCAGAATTGGGCAAGATAAGGGCAGGTAAAGCAAACCCGGCAATGGTAGACGGAATAACGGTAGATTATTACGGTTCGCCGTCACCCATAAGCCAGGTTGCAAACATTAATATTATGGATGCCCGTACCATTAGTATTCAACCATGGGAAAAAAATATGCTTCAACCAATTGAAAGAGCCATCATAGCTGCAAACATTGGAATGAACCCGCAAAACGATGGCATCAATATCCGTTTGTATTTGCCACCTTTAACCGAAGAAAGGAGACGAGAGCTGGTTAAGAAATCGGGAGGGGAGTGTGAGCATTCAAAAGTTGCAATTAGAAATATTAGAAGAGATGCGATTGAACAGATTAAAAAATTGCAAAAAGACGGTTTGAGCGAAGACGAAGCAAAAGATGCAGAGAAAGAAGTACAGGACTTAACAGATAAATTTATAGTGCTGGTAGAAAAGCACCTGGAGGCAAAAGAAAAAGAAATCATGTCTATTTAATACTTGATTAAATTATACCCGGCCTGGCTCCAAATAAGGGGGCCGGGCTTTTTTGTCCCTCTAATAGGCAGTTCATTTAATACTCTTATCTTTTCTATAAACTTATAAACTTCATTAAAAATTTGAATATGGATATAGATCTTTCTTCTGTTTCAACATGTGCCCCAAAAGATTTGGATAAAGACAAAACAAAGGAAAAGCTTATGGCTATATTAAAAGAGCTGGACGAACAGCAAAATCTTTTATACGCCAACAGTAAACAAAGCTTACTGATAATTTTACAAGGCATGGATGCCAGCGGTAAAGACGGAGTAATCAATAATGTATTTACTTCTATCAATCCACAGGGTATTACAGTAACGAGTTTTAAAGCACCCGATCAAAAAGAACTGGCGCAGGATTTTTTATGGCGCATACATGCTCATACTCCCGCAAAAGGAATGATTAAAGTATTTAACAGGTCGCATTATGAAGATGTCCTGATAACAAGGGTACACAAATGGATAGATGATAAAGTGGCCGAACAACGTATGAAAGCCATCAATGATTTTGAAGAATTGTTGCAGAGGCATAATAATACTACCATCTTAAAATTCTATCTACATATTTCAAAAGAAGAACAGGCAGAACGCATGAAAGAACGAACGGAGAATCCCCAAAAATTCTGGAAGTTCAATCCAAATGATGAAAAGGAAGCCGTACTATGGCCGGACTATATGAAAGCTTACGAAGACTGCTTTAAACATTGCGATGCCACCCCATGGATGATTGTGCCTGCAGATCAAAACTGGTATAAAGAATACCTTGTAGCAAACGAAATTTTAAAAACATTAAAAGGATTTAATCTGCAATACCCTGGAAAAAGTTAGCACACTTCTTATTTTTTGGCTATAATTACTAAACTAAAACTACATACTATGAGCTTTTCTTCAGAATTTAAGGAGTTCGCCTTGAAAGGAAATGTAATGGACCTTGCCGTCGGCGTTATTATCGGGGTTGCTTTTGCAAAAATTGTCGACTCGCTGGTATCGGATATTATTATGCCTATAGCGGGTTTAATTGTGGGTCCAAAAGGATTTGTAAATTCTTACATCTCATTGTCAGATGAAGTTACTGCCGCAAGGATGGCTGACCCAACTTTGTCACTTGCAGCTGCCAGAGAAAAAGGCAATGTGCTGGCCTGGGGTAATTTTTTGACAGTATGTATCAATTTCTTAATAATTGCGCTCGTTATTTTTATGATAGTAAAGGCCCTCAACAGGTTAAGAGTTATCAGGCCTGCACCCGCTCCGCTAGTGTAAACACTGTGTACATCTTATCGTTTTGTAACCGGCTACTTTTTATTTTATAAAGTACATTTGCTCAATCCCGTCAAGGTAAAATCATGGCGGGATTTTTCTTTACCTGTTTATAAATTCAGAGGGTGAACACAGAAACGTACCAGATAAAGTTGCCGCAATTTGAGGGTCCTTTCGACCTTCTTTTGTTTTTTATTGAGAGAGATGAATTGGATATTTACAACATTCCCATCAACAAAATCACTACTGATTTTCTCGATTATATTCATACGCAGGACAACGTAAATATTGAACTAAGTAGTGAGTTTATATTATTTGTAAGCACTTTAATGCGTATAAAAGCTAAGATGTTGTTGCCCCGTAAAGATTTGGATGTTTCTGGCAACGAAATTGACCCAAGGCAGGAGCTGGTAGACAAAATATTGGAATACAAAAGGTTTAAAGAAGCGGCTGTTGAAATGGCCGAAATGGAAGCCTTGCGTATGTTGATGGTTAAGAGAGGCAACTTAAACAAAGACCTTAGCCTCATAGGTGAAGAAGCAGGGGAGGGTACCGAAATTCAAAATATTACTTTGTTTAAGCTGATGAAGGCTTTTGAAAAAGTAATGCAAAAAGTACACGACAGGCAAAACAGGCCGGTGCATACTGTAGTGCAATACAACCACACCATGGAGCAAAGCAGGGAGTATGTTTTGGATACAACGCGAAAAGAAAAAACGGTATCGTTTGAAAAGATTTTTGAGATCTGCAACGATCGTATTCATGCTATTTTTCTCTTTTTGTCGATGCTTGAGTTGATACAAATGCATTACATGAGCATTATAATTGGTGAGGGAAGAAACAACTTTATAGTTGAGTGGAATGAGGACCGGCAGGATGAAGAGGGGGAGCAGGACCTTGAGGATTAAATGCAGCAGTATTAAAAGTCAGGAGTGCCAAGAAAAAAATGCAATTGCACAAAGCCGAATATTATAGGCAACACAAAAAACAATCAAGTTAATAAATGCACCTATCACATTTTTATGAATTTTGATTCCATATTTTTCTTATTGTTTGGACTATTCACGCTAATTATGGGATTACTTAATAAGGGAAACGCTTTTTGGAGCAGTTTTGAATATGATGGCCTTAAAAAATCATTGGGCAAAAATTATAGTCGAGTTATAAATGTTACAATGGGTGTAATAAGTATTCTTATTGGAATTGTATTGTATCGAAAGGACAGATGACAGGGTTATATTAATTACTCGCTCACCGTGCTCTCTATTACACTGTGTTTATAAAATGGAGTGATTAAGAGTGCAACTATAAATCACTATTTTGCTTTGTGCTAATAAATCCGAGGTTTTTCGGTGCAACAACTTCATAAACACCTTAACGCTACTACTCTTCTGATTTCTGTAACTAAAATAATTTGAGCTTGTAAAAAACCCGCAGTGCAATTGCACGGCGGGTTTTTTGTAAAAAGCAATTTTATCCAGCTATAAAGCTGCTCACCTTTATTTTGTCTTTCATCAGTTCTCTCACAGTTTCAGCAATGCCCCGGGCATCGTATCCGCACTCTCTATGTAATTCTTTTGGTGTACCATGTTCAACCAACCTGTCTGGTATGCCCAACATTTTTACTTCGGCTGAATAACCATTTGCCGACATAAACTCCAGCACCGCACTTCCAAACCCGCCAACGATCGTTCCATCTTCTACTGTAATAATTTTTGAGAATTTGCTAAATACTTCATGAAGCATTTCTTCATCAATTGGCTTCACAAAACGCATGTCGTAATGCGCCGGATTTAAGCCCTGTGTCTTTAATTCTCTAATGGCTGCAGTAGCAAAATTGCCGGGATGGCCCAGTGTTAAAATGGCTACATCGTCACCGTTTTTAAGCTTTCTTCCCTTGCCAATTTCTATTTCCTTCATGGGCGTTTTCCAATCCACCATAACACCTTCGCCTCTCGGGTAACGTATCACAAACGGGTGTGTGTTTGTATCGAGCTGGGCAGTATACATTAGGTTTCTCAGTTCGGACTCATTCATTGGCGAGCAGATGACCATATATGGAATGCACCTGAAATAAGCAATGTCGTAGGCACCGTGGTGCGTTGGCCCGTCTTCTCCCACCAGGCCTGCGCGGTCTAAGCACAATATAACAGGGAGTTTTTGAATAGCTACATCGTGTACAACCTGGTCGAAAGCCCTTTGCATAAACGATGAGTAAATATTGCAATACACTCTTAAACCCTGCGTTGCCAAACCGGCACTTAAAGTAACCGCATGCTGCTCGCATATACCTACATCAAAAGAGCGATGCGGCATTTTGTCCATCATAATTTTTAGCGAACAACCACTTGGCATAGCGGGTGTAACGCCCATTATTTTGTCGTTTGCTTCGGCCAATTCTAAAATGGTGTGGCCAAACACATCCTGGTATTTTGGAGGCTGGGGGGCGTCGTATTTTTTCTTTACAATTTCACCGGTTATTTTATCAAATAAACCCGGCGCATGCCACTTGGTTTGGTCTTTTTCGGCCAGTGAGTATCCTTTACCTTTTACGGTAATAATGTGCAATATTTTAGGGCCCGGAATTTCTCTCAGGTCCCTTAAGGTGTCGACAAGCTTGGTAATGTTGTGTCCATCTATAGGACCAAAATAACGCAGTTTTAAAGATTCAAAAAGGTTTGAGCTGCTGCTCACCATTCCTTTTAAACCCTCAGTTAATTTATGGGCCATTTGGCGGCTGAAGCCTTTGCCTACAGGCAGTTTGCCCAATAATTTCCAAACATCATCTTTTAATTTGTTGTAAGTGGGAGAAAGCGTAATGTCGGTAAGGTATTCTTTTAAAGCCCCTACGTTGGGGTCTATGCTCATGCAATTGTCGTTCAATATAATCAACACATCGCTGTCAGCAACGCCGGCATGGTTCATGGCTTCAAACGCCATTCCGGCCGTCATGGCACCATCGCCTATGATAGCTACAGCTTTGCGGTCGGTTTCTCCTTTATATTTTGCGGCCATCGCCATACCCAAAGCGGCTGAAATAGAAGTTGAAGAGTGGCCAACACCAAAAGTGTCATATTCGCTTTCGCTTCGTTTGGGAAACCCACTCAAACCATTGTACTTACGGTTGGTATAAAATTGATCCCTGCGACCGGTTAATATTTTATGACCGTAAGCCTGGTGACCTACGTCCCAAACCAATTGATCGTAAGGAGTATTATAAATGTAATGCAGCGCAACTGTTAATTCTACCACACCCAGGCTTGCTGCAAAATGACCCCCATGTACACTCACAGTATCAATAATGTATTGCCTCAGCTCTTCGCAAACCTGGTGCAATTGTTCCCAACTAAGTTTTTTTAAATCCGA
>JANPPB010000040.1:0-10616 GCA_031428295.1 Segetibacter sp.
TGTAAGAGTGCCCTGTTTATAGAAAATTATATCAAACAATTATACAGGCTCCGTAGGTGCTTACTTTTTACCTAAATATTGGGGGCACCTACGGAGCCAGGAACTTAATATTCTGATTTTTCTACAAACAGGATGCTCCTCCGGAGCAAAAAATCATTTTTATTTATTAAAATATTTTACAATTCTCATCTCACATATTTGTGTCCACACGATAGCGCCACGGCGGGGCTCCCTTGTGCTTTATCTTCTTTATTCGTCATTTATAAAGCCCTATCTCATTAGGTAATTCATAACTCATAATTCATAACTCATCATTCATAACTCATAACTCATAACTCATAATTCATAACTCATAATTCATAACTCATAACTCATAACTCACATTATCATCCCCTGATCCATAGTGCCACAGCCCCTGTAACCATTAAGTTCAGTAGCGATATAGGCAGCAAAACTTTCCAGCCATATTCCATCAACTGGTCGTAACGCGGTCTTGGAAGCGAAGCCCTTAACAGTATAAAAAACAGGATGAATGCAAATGTTTTAATAAAGAACCACAGCCAGGGCGGAAAGAATTCAGGGCCCAGCCAACCGCCGAAAAAGATGGCAGTGGTCATTGCGGAGATTAGGGTGACCCCTAAATATTCTCCTATAAAAAACATTCCAAACTTCATTCCTGAATACTCGGAATGAAAACCGGCAACCAGTTCGCTCTCAGCTTCAGGTATATCAAAAGGCAAACGATGGGTTTCGGCAATTCCTGCAATAAAGAATATAACCAGCCCTACCGGCTGTTTAATAAAAAACCACATATCTCTTTGGGCTTCTACAATATCGGTCAGCTTAAAAGATCCGGTTAGCATTACAACACCCATTAAACTTAAACCCATGAACACTTCATAAGCAATCATCTGCGAAGCCCCCCGCATTGCGCCCAGCAAAGAATATTTATTGTTGGATGCCCAGCCACCCAGTACAATACTATACACCCCCAGCGACGACATAGCTAGAAAGAACAACAGTCCTATATTTAAATCGGCCACAATAATATTTGGAGCAAAAGGAATGATCACAAAACTTAACAACACAGTGCCTACTACTATTGCGGGTGCTGTTATAAAAACCCATTTGTCAGCAAACGGAGGTATCCAGTCTTCCTTAAAAAACAATTTTAATGTGTCGGCAAGCACGACCAAAATACCAAATGGGCCAGCACGGTTGGGGCCAAGCCTTTCTTGCCACATAGCCAACATTCTTCTTTCAACCCAAATTAAACCGGCGGCAATATTTAGCAGCACGAACAATACGCCGACCACTATCCAGATATGTTGCATTACTGTCATTGTTATGCATTTTTATGTAAGTGGTGAGTTGTCAGTAGTGAGTAAAAGCCCTAACCCAGCACCACTCATTATTGTTATCATTTAAACATCCTACGCTTATCCGCTCATACTTAGTTTTAGTAGAAGTGTGTGACACTACCTGTCCCGTGAACGGGAACGATGTCGAAAAGAATTCCGAATATTACAAAAAGGTTTTTTCACCACTCACCATTCACCACTCACAATTCCACACTCGCTTTTTCAAGTTTCATCCACGTTCCCCAATTCATTGTTTCCATTCCAAACAAACCAGCTGAAACCAGCGCTACTCCATTGCACAACTTGTCAGCCACCTTAACAGGAAGAACAATTTTTTCTTTCTCCAGATTTATTTCGATCATGTCCCCGGTATTCACTTTCAATTGATCGGCATCCTGTGCTGAAATTGTAATACCAGGCTGTGGCGAAAGCTCTTTAAGTGCCTTGGTATATGTGCTTAGCTCGCCAGACCCCAGCACGTGGTATTGTGGCAACAACAACCACTTCTGATGCCTTGGTTTAAATGCTTCAGGTATCTCTTTAAAAAATGAGGGCGTTATTGATGTCTTATCATGAAAGAGCTTTATACCGGGGTCGCCCCCCAGAAGATGACCGCCCGGTTCTTCCTGGTATTTAGTAACCGCCTGTACCGAATTCCATCCGGGTGCCCAAAAGAAAGGAATGGCAGAGGATGGCGGTATTCCTCTATAGCCCTCCATCGTAAAAGTTAGTATTGAATCATCATCCTGCAATGGCTTGGGTTCACTAACATTAAGGTTAGCCAGCATAGCAGTACGGCCACTGTATCTATGTGGTTCTCTTGGAATACGCTCACCATGAATGGTTGAATTATGTGGTGGCGTTACTTTAGCGATCCCTTGAAATTGACTAAAAGCGGCTTCCAGTTTCTCCAATAATTTATCAGGATGAATATCGTGGCCATTTTTGATTTGCAATCGCAACAGTTCCATTTCTCCCAGCCATCTCCAGCTTTCTTTTAAATAAGGATTCGAAGGCACAAACACCTGGTAAAACCGTTGAGCACGTCCCTCATAATTTATAAGGGTACCATCCCCTTCGGCAAATGTTGCTGCCGGAATGAGCACGTCTGCTTTTTCGGTTGTTTGGCTATGTATAGAATCTATAACAATTTTATTTGCGCATTTTGCAAAAAAAGTATCTACCAGTGGGGATGAAATATTTCGATAAAGATTGTTCTCAACAATAATCGCAGTAAACCCTTCTTCTCTTTGTACTCTTTGCAATGCAGCATTAAACGAATGAGCCTGCATCATTGCCAGCCCCATAGAATTACACTCAGGCAGTACATAGGCAATGGCCGCTTTTTTTTCTGAAATATTCAGTGATGCGGCAATATCGAAAGCCGCCTTTATGATGCCTTCATTGTAGCAGGATATCCCACTAATGATCACTGGTTTTTTAGCCTGCTTCAACGCTGTTGAAATAATTCTTGCCCTGGTCATTAATGTATCATCTGCACCAGGAACGGCCGGGGATGAAGCATTTAATTCATGTGCAATTGCAAAGCCAAGCCGGGCGATGTCGTCGGGTGCAGCGCAAAGTGTGTCTGTACAAATTTCGTTAAGGGCAGTGGGCACAATGGTAATATTAACCAGCAGTCCCTGGTCCTCCTGTACAAATTCTTTAATGGCAGCATCCTGCCAAACCGGTAGCCCCAAATGCTTTGAAGCTTCTGAAGCTGCAGTTCGTTTAACAGCCTGGCGAACGGCTAGTGCCATCATAGGAGCAGTGTTCCAAATATCCTCTCCCAATATCAAAACGGCATCTGCCTGTTCAATTTCATGTAGGGAAGCACTATGCACCGTACCTGCCTGCAACACATCAATTACCCTGTGCGTTAAATACGATTCATCTTCGGTAATCCCCTGGTAAAAATTATCAGCACCTACCAATTGGCGCAAGGCAAAGTTGGTTTCCATTGATGCCCTGGGAGAACCGATACCTATTAATTTTGAGTTGCTGATGGAAGTTTGCAGGTGGGTCATCAACTCTAATTCATTAACAGCCTCCACGGTTCTATTGCGTATAACCGGTTGTTTTACCCTGTTCTCACTATTCACAAACTCGTATCCAAAACGTCCGCGGTCACATAAAAAATATCCGTTTACCTCCCCGTTATACCTGTTAAGCACACACCGGATTTCTCCATAACGTTCGCCGGCAATGGTGTTGCAGCCCACACTGCAATGCTGGCAAATTGATGGGGCCATGGTAAGATCCCACTTACGGGTATAATGTTCTTTAAGTGTTTTATCGGTAAACACACCGGTAGGACAAACTTCTGCAAGGTTGCCGCTAAACGGGCTTTCCAAAACACCATCTTTTTCTCTGCCAAAATAAACATGATTGTGAGCAGCAAAAACATTCAGGTCGTTACCCCCGGCATAATCATTATAATAACGAACACATCTGTAACACTGAATGCAGCGGTTCATTTCATGATGAATAAGTGGGCCAAGGTATTGGTTATGATAAGTTCGTTTTTTGTACTCATACCTACGATAATCATGTCCGGTCATAACTGTCATATCCTGTAGATGACAACTTCCGCCTTCATCACAAACAGGGCAATCATGCGGATGGTTTGTCATCAGCCATTCAATAACCTGTTCACGAAATGCTTTAGCCATAATATCATCTATCGAAAAATGCAAGCCTTCTTTCACACCTTCCATACAACTCATTACCAACCGGCCTTGCATATCGTTTTCATCTTTAAATACTTTCACTGCACATTGCCTGCAGGCGCCTACACTCCCCAATGAGGGATGCCAACAGAAGTATGGAAGGTCAAAACCAAGTGCAAGCGAGGCTTCCAGTAAGTTTTTACCGGCTTTAACTTCGTAAGGCTTTTTATCTATGTAAATGGTAGGCATGTTGCCTTTTTTTTATTTTATGTTTCCGGCTTTATGTTCATTTGTCAACATCGTTGTGTCACTCACTTTATCGTTTTGTAATTCTATTTATCTTTTATCTGATGGGCATTAAAGCCGTTTAAATTTCCATAGTTGCTGCAATTCGTTTATGTGTTTCAACAGTATTACCGTACGTACATTTCCCTTCTGTAATATGCCGTTCAAAATCGTCTTTAAAATATTTGAGGGCACTTTGCAAGGGTTCCATCGCCCCGGGAGCCAAGGCACAAAAGGTATTACCCGGCCCCAGCATTTTGGTGTGCAACTCCAGTAACTCCAGGTCAGCCATTTGTCCTTTTCCATTTTCTAATCGTAATAATATCTTCTCTACCCACGGCAAACCTTCCCTGCATGGAGTACACCAGCCACAACTTTCCTGCGCAAAAAAGTGTTGCAGGTTGTGAACAAAACCTACCGGGCAAGTAGCATCATCCAATACCACCATGGTGCCCGTACCTAAACGGCTACCAGCAGCAGCAACCGATTTAAAATCCATCTTCACATCTAAATGTTCGGTTGTTAAAAAGTCGGTAGATGCGCCGCCGGGCAAGGCTCCTTTAAACTGGTATCCATCAAGCATGCCACCGGCATGTTCCTCCAACAATTCACGCATAGTGACACCCATAGGCAATTCCCAGGCACCGGGTCGCTTTACTTTACCACTTACACCGTAGATTTTAGTGCCTCCATCTTCGCTATTACTTAAACCCTTAAACCAATCGGCTCCTTTGTTAATAATGTGAGGGATACAACAAAATGTTTCTACATTATTTACAATGGTAGGCTTACCAAATAACCCGCTCACTTGTGGAAAAGGGGGTTTGGACCGGGGGGTGGCCCGTTTTCCTTCCAATGCATTTAGCAAGGCGGTTTCCTCGCCGCACATGTAGCGGCCTACGCCTGTATGTAAATGCATTTCCAAACTCCATTTGCTGCCTAAAATATTTTTGCCGAGGTAGCCGGCTTCATAGGCTTCGGCTATACTTTTTCGCAACAATACCGCTGCTTTATTATAAGCCCAACGTAAAAAGATATAAGAAATGTCAGCCTGGATTGCATACGCTGCTATGATCATTCCCTCAATCAACTGGTGAGGATCCCCCTCTAATAATAGCCTGTCTTTAAAAGTACCTGGTTCCATTTCATCCGCATTGGCAATAAGATATTTAGGGTGGGGCGCCGTTTCCTCCATCGGCACAAAACTCCATTTCAATCCTGTATTAAACCCGGCACCTCCCCTGCCTTTCAGGTTACTGTCCTGAACCATTTTCTGTACTTCAACCGGGGTGTTTGCTTTTAAAATTTTGCGAACAGCCTCATAACCTCCAGCCTTCTCATACTCTTTAAGATTGAGTGGAGGACGATTTGGGTTAATATTTTTTGTTAAGGGCCGTTCCATGGTAGTCATTAGGTCATTAAGTCAATGGTCATTAGTTAGTAGTGAATGGTTGTCAATAGTTAATGGTGATTGGTCAAATGGTTTAAGGTCAATTGTCCAATGTTCATACATCATCATTTCTTCATAATCCATCTATTCCTTTAATCCTGGTCTATGTACTTTTTTAATATTGCTTCTATTTCATCTTCTTTTATATCATGATATAAATCGTTATCAATCATTAAAGCCGGCGCATGATCGCAACATCCCAGGCATACATTTGGGAGCAGTGTAAAATGTTTGTCGGTGGTCGTTTGCCCAAACTTTATATTCAGTTGCTGCTGTAAGGCTTCATATATTTTTTGATACCCCATAACATAACAAGAGATACTATCGCATAATAAGATGACATGACGACCGACCGGTTTGCGAAAGATTAAATTGTAAAAAGTGGCTACACTATCTACTTCTGCCGGGCTCATATCAAGATGTCCGGCTATAGCTTCAACACTTTCATCACTGATCCAGCCACGTTGCTGTTGCACTATTTTTAAAGCTTCTATCAATGCCGCCTTCTTATACGGCACCATGTTTATTTCATGATCAATTGCACTTATTTCGGTTTCAGTTAACATGGTTAATTAGTGAATGGTCAATGGTGAATGACAAATCCCAAACATGATTATTATCTAAACGTGAATATTGATTACTTGATTATTTTTCTTTATTTCGGTGCTAATGGCTATTCCGTACAAGAGTGCGACGCAACCAAAGCTTTATAGTACCACAACAGATGACTACATAATATTCTCTCACTTATTTTCTCACCTGGACTATATCTTAATAATTTTAATCCATCAATTGGTTATTCTTACCTCTTAATCTGTGCAACTGTTTCGTCTATCAACTATCATCTGTCATCTGTCAACTTTTTGGTTGTTCTTACCTATCTATATCAGCCAGTACAAAATCCACACTACCTAATATTGATAACAAATCGGCCACTGTATATCCTTTACTGATGTAGGGCACCATTTGCATGTGTGGGAACGACGGAGTACGGATACGCACACGGTAGGCCGAAGTATTACCATCGCTTATGAGGTAATAACTATTGGCTCCTTTTGTTGCTTCAATGCAACTCATCGCTTCGCCGGCAGGAATTACCGGTCCCCAGCTAACATTTAAAAAATGTGTGATAAGGGTTTCAATATCCTGCATGGTGTGTTTCTTTAAGGGAGGCGTTGTAAGAGGATGGTCTGCCTTGTAACTGCCTTCAGGCATGTTGTTCATGCATTGCTCTATAATTCGCAGGCTTTGCCACAACTCTTCCACCCGTACCACTGCACGATCGTAACAATCTCCGTTCTGGGCTATCGGTATATCAAAATCAAACATTTCATAGCCTGAATAAGGACGTTTTTTTCTGAAATCCCACTCAAATCCGCAGGCTCTTAATCCCGGCCCGGTAACTCCCCACTCAATTGCTTCTTCCAATGTATAAATGCCAATGCCTTTTGTACGCCCTTTAAAAATACTGTTGCGCAGTACCATGTTCTTGTATTCGCGAAGCCGCTTGGGAAAATAGCTTACAAAATCCCTTACCAGATTATCCCAGCCTTTAGGAAGGTCTTGTGCAACACCACCTATACGAAACCAGTTAGGATGCATTCTTGCTCCACAAATAGCTTCAACAATATCGAATACTTTTTCGCGATCGGTAAACATATAAAACACCGGGGAGAGCTGGCCAACATCCTGCGCAAAAGTGCCAAACCAAACCAGGTGACTGCTTATGCGAAAAAGCTCACACAACATTACCCTGATAACTTTCACCCTATCCGGCACTTCAATTCCGGCAAGCTTTTCTACTGCCAGCAGGTAGGCAAGATTGTTCATAACACCTCCTAAATAATCCACCCGGTCCGTGTAAGGAATATAGGTATGCCAGCTTTGTCGTTCCCCCATCTTTTCTGCACCACGATGATGGAAACCAATTTCAGGAACTGCATCAACAATATCCTCTCCATCAAGTTGTAATATGATCCGTAGTACCCCATGCGTACCGGGATGCTGTGGCCCGATATTGAGAAACATAAAATCAGCATCCTCACTTTCGCGCTCCATTCCCCATTCTTCCGGTTTGAATTCTAAAGAATCCTGTTCTCTTTCCTGTAATTCGTCCGTCAATTTAAAAGGCCCCATTTCTGTTGCCCTTGAAGGATGTTCTTTTCTAAGCGGATGGCCTTCCCATGACATGGGCATGAGTATACGTGTTAAATGCGGATGACCTTCAAAACGGATACCGAACATATCATACACTTCACGCTCGTACCAGTTGGCATTTTTAAAGATGGAAGTGATGGAAGCCAGAGAAGGCTTTTCACCTTCCAATGCTACTTTTAAACGGATGAAACTGTTTCGATTAAAAGAAAAGAGATGGTAAACAATGGTGAAGTCTTTTGCGGGAATGCGTTCTTTTTTTGCCCTGTCCCTTTCGTCTACTCCACAAAGATCATAAAGAAAATTATAAGGTTGATCAATAGACAACTTCAGGTATTTGATAACCGGTACAAGTTTATCCTTAGGTAGCCAAAAAGTATCTATCTCATCAATGGTATTTTGTACGCTGAACACATCGGCGCCAAACCTTTGCTGTAAATTTTGTAATATGGCATTAATACCAGGCATAATAGTCTAAGTAGTTAAGTAAATAGAGAGAAGTTACTGCCGGGTGTTAAGCATGGGTTCCATTGTACAATGAGTGACCAACGCCAATGGCGGGGCAGGCACAACGATGTTTAATTGTAATTCAACTGTTTGTTCCTAAATTCTTATTATTTGATCCAGGTCTATTAGTTAAATCGAATGTTCTTTTCTATATTTTAATTTGAAATACTCTTACACTTCATCTATTGGCCTAAAGTTTACCATTCCCATTCTTTCTTCTCTTTTTTGGTCCTTCATAGGTTTGATAACTGGCTTGATAACGCCCTGTTCTCCAATCGTCCAGCTTAGTGGCCGTTTTTCTTGCCTTACCGCTTCGCCCAGTAATATAAGTCCTTGCATAAAGGCATCCGGCCGGGGGGGGCAGCCAGGCACATAAACATCAACAGGCAAAAATTTATCAACACCTTGCACCACACTGTATATATCGTACATACCCCCACTGTTTGCGCAACTTCCCATGGATATAACCCATCGGGGCTCCATCATTTGCTCGTGCAGCCGTTTTATAATTGGTACCATTTTAATAAACACGGTGCCGGCAATTACCATTACATCTGCTTCACGTGGTGTGCCTCGTATCACTTCAGCGCCAAACCTTGCCACATCGTACTTACTGGTAAGACTGGTAGCCATTTCTACAAAGCAACAGCTTAAGCCAAAGTGAAAGGGCCACATAGAATTTTTTCGTCCCCAACCTAATAAGCTTTGTACGCTGGTAAGCATAATGCTTTTACTAACAGCTTCTTCCATGCTGCCGTTGCCGGTTAACTTTCCGGCGGTATTACCTGGTTTACTTAGCCACCAATTCATATGAACCTCCAATCCCTAATGGGAGTTTACCTGCGTAAATAAATTTGCTATTAGCTTATTTTGCTTATTCGATGTTTGTAAGCTTTTATAATACCACTAACATTGGGGCCTATATCCAATGCTCCTATTCCCCATTCATATATTAAAACAACTACCAGTTGTACTACAAAAACAGATGCCCCGAGGTAACCCGGCCATCCCAGTTCATAAAAACCCAAAGCCCATAGCATGAGGAATACAGCTTCGACATCAAAAATGACGAAAAGCATGGCTACAAGGTAAAACTGGGCGGAAAAGCGCAATCGTGCTGAACCGGTTTGTTGTATTCCTCCCTCGTAAGGTAGATTGGTAGCACGATCCTTATGATGCTGACCTAAGAAGTAAGATAGAGTAAGAATAGCGGCAAGTAAGAAAACAACCAATCCTGCGTATAACAGTAAGGGCCATAAGCTACTAAAAGTTTCATTTCCTGGCATGTACGCTCCTTTTAACAAATCAGATAAGCCTCACTATACTTCTATTTCATCATGTTTAAACGCAAAATAAAATGAGCATTTTGTATGGGTGCATTAACTAACTATATAATGCTCAAGGTTCTCAATTATAAAGTTTTTTTCTTCAATAACGAATTTGACTACATCTCCAATTGAAATAACGCCCAATAACTTTCCATTCTCCAAAACAGGTAAGTGACGGATATATTTATCTGTCATTATTTGCATACAATCGTCAATGCTGTTATCAGGAGTTACAAAAATGGGACGTTCAGTCATGATGTCGCGAACCAGGGTTTCCTTTGAGGAGCGACCTTTTAAAACTACTTTCCTGGCATAATCACGTTCTGTAAATATTCCTACAAGAGTTTCACCATCTACAACAACCAGCGCTCCTACATTGTTATTTTCAAGCACTTCAAGTGCGTCGTAAACAGAACTCTGAGAGGTAATAGACAAGACAATATTGCCTTTTTTTTGTAAGAGATGTTTGACTGTTCCCATAACAAAAAATTAAATGCGAGGTAATAAAAAAAGGAAGTCATGGATGAAACCTGGTGCAATGGATCATAAGGTAGTAAAAAGTACTTTGCCTTTTTAGGAAGAGCCTTTCCGCTATAAGCGACCTAATAATTTCGACGGTTAAAAGCCAGTCAGTTGATTCACTATTTAATTGGCAACAACAAATAAAAGTAACTAAATCTTTTACTATTGCAAATATCTCTAAATATATTTTTAGATATAACGGGCAGTTAAATGAGCCTGGGCTTCGTATACCTATGTTTTTAGTTTTGAAAAAACTCTTTTATAAAGACCTGGTCAATCTATGTAAAAACGTTTAGCCCACATTGCAGCTATATCGGCGGAGAAGCCTGTAAATAAAGGG
>JANPPB010000041.1:0-2010 GCA_031428295.1 Segetibacter sp.
TAAAGGTAGTACCACAGCTACTCAGTCTAATGCTGATGGTAGATTTTCTATTAACGCTGGTTCCAATCAATCAACGCTAATTATTACAAACGTAGGTTTTGAAAAAATGGAAGTTTCAGTCAATGGAACCGGGCCTGTAAATATTTCACTTAAAGCCACAAATGCTACTTTAACCGAAATTGTAGTTACCGGTTACACATCTCAGGCCAAAAAAGATATAACCGGGTCGGTAGCTGTAGTAAATGTAAAAGAACTGACAGCCAACCCCGGCTCTAACATTCAAAATCTGCTGCAAGGGCGTGCAGCCGGCGTTACTGTAGGTACATCAGGAGTACCAGGTGCCGGCGCAAATGTTCGTATTCATGGATATGGCACCTTCGGAAATAATGAGCCATTGTATGTGGTGGATGGTGCACGGGTGGGTGCAATTACCGAATTAAACCCAAATGATATTGAGAGCATGCAAGTATTAAAAGATGCCTCTGCCGCTTCCGTATATGGTTCCGCAGCCGCTGGTGGCGTTATCATTATTACAACCCGCAAGGGCAGAGCCGGAAAGCCGAGAGTATCTTATGAAACTTATTATGGCACACAAACATTTAAAAAGAGGCTGGATTTATTGAATACTAAGGAGTATGGTGATTACTTGTTTTTGTTGGCGAAAAACTCTGGTAATTTAAATGCTAACGGAGAGTTCTCGCACGGCCAGTATGCCGGCCCAACTGGCAGAAGCACATCACCCATTATACCTGATTTTATTTTTGCGGGAGGCGGCAGACCCGGCGGTAAGAGCGGAGGCATTGCTGCAGGAGATGCTGCTGCTGATCCCTCTAAATACAAGTTAGATATGTTTGACGTAAATGGCCCCGGTACTTACCTGATTGTGCCTGCAAGTAAAGAGGGTACTGATTGGTTGGGGGCAATTCTGCAGGATGCGCCAATGACTAATCACCAGGTTACGGTATCGGGAGGTTCTGACAATGCGAACTACCTTTTTGGCTTAGACTATTTTGATCAGAAAGGTATCGTCTATACTTCAGGATACAAACGCTATGCTTTACGTTCAAATACAAGTTTTACTATTAAGAATAAAGTTAGAATAGGAGAGAATTTACAACTGAATTATACTGACAGATCAGGCGTTCAAGCCTTTACAAATCAGGACGAAGGCAATCCCATTGCTTTTTCTTACCGGCAGCAGCCTATTATACCGGTTTTCGATATTGCAGGTAATTATGCCGGATCAAGAGGATCTAATCTTGGTAATGCCTCAAACCCTTATGCAAACCTTGACAGGAGAAAAAATGGAAAGGAAAGAAGAGTGGGTGTTATTGGAAGTGTATATGCTGAAGTAGACTTTTTAAAGAACTTTACTTACCGCTCAAATCTCGGTGTTGACTACGGCACCAATAACAATCACCTGTTCACAACCAATGTTTACGAAAATGCTGAAGGTAGAAACAACCTGGCTTCTATTAATGAAGGGCAGAACTATGGATACCAAATGACCTGGTATAATACGCTTAATTACAAAAAAACCTTTGGCGAAGTACATGAAGTAAAAGGATTATTAGGTACAGAGTTTGTTCAGAATCAAGGTAGGTCAGTATCTGCCAGTGCACAAGATTTCTTTAACTTAGACAGGAATTTCCAACAAGTAGGTTCATCACTTAGTTTGACCCCTTTTGGTACCAGCGGAGAATTTAGGTTTAGAAGGTATTCTCCGGTAATTGCACAAGTCAACTATGCGTACATGGATAAATATCTATTATCCGGATCTTATCGCAGAGATGGATCTTCAGATGCGTTTGGTCCTAAAAACAAGTTCGGAAACTTTCCGGCCTTTAGTGTGGGTTGGAGAATATCAGAAGAATCTTTTCTTAAGGATGTAAAAGGAATCAACTCCCTTATGCTTCGTTTTGGCTATGGTGTTTTGGGAAATGATAACATAAGCAGTTTAGGCTTTTTAAGCCTTTTCACTATCAATAACGATGCATCTTATCCAATTAA
>JANPPB010000042.1:0-6977 GCA_031428295.1 Segetibacter sp.
TAGGAATTGCTGCTATCGACCGTAATCTGTAATTGAGCAATCTGCTTAATCAATGTACTACGATCAATTTGTTTAGAGGGAGGGTGAAAGATTTTGGGAATGAAGAATAAAGCAAAACCCGCAAAAATGATCAATATGATAATACCTGTTCGTTCCCTTTTACTAAAAGTAAAATAATCTTTTACAATTGATGACCACCAATATTTCATTAAGACTTCTTTACTGTACTTAAGTAAACCAGTTTATTACAGGGTAACATTCAATCCATCGTAAGCAAGCTCAATACCTTTGGGTAACCCTGCTGAAACTTCATTATGCAAACCCAATTGGTGGCTAATATGGGTAAAATAGGCCTGGGGTATACCTAGTTCCTGAACCACAAGTATAGCTTCAGTTAAAGAGAAATGCGATATGTGGCTTTGTTGCCGTAAAGCATTCAACACAATAAATTCACTACCAACTATCTTCTCTCTTTCTTCTGCAGTTATTTGGTTTGCATCAGTAATATATGTAAAATTTCCAAACCTAAAACCATACACCCTCATCTTATGATGCCATACTTCAATGGGTGTTACAGGTATGTCTCCTATGCAAAAGGGCTCTAACGAAATTTCGTGCAATTCAATTGCCGGCACACCCGGGTACCTGATTTCTTCGAACGCATAGGGTATTTCTTTTTTAATGCCATTTAACGATTGATGGTTGCCATAAACTTGAGTGGCTTTACCCGTAAAGAATTGAAATGGCCTGGTATCGTCTATGCCCGCTATATGATCTTTATGTGGATGGGTGATTAAAAGCGCATCAATGTGAGCGATTTTATGATGCAACATCTGGGCTCTAAAATCGGGCGTTGCATCTACCACAATAGTTGTTGTGGACGATTGAACTAATATGCTGCTGCGAAGCCGATTATCTTTTGGATTGGCAGATGCACAAACCTCGCAAGGGCAACCAATCATTGGCACTCCGCTGCTGGTTCCGGTTCCAAGAAAGGTTATTTTTAATTGAGGAAAACTCACATCACAAACCTACACGAAAATGATAAATGAATTGTGGCGGAAATTGATCAGGGGATTTATGGTAATTTATAAAGGCGTTTTAGAAGATGATATGCAAACCATTGCAAGCTATATTATTCATTAGTGTTAAATAGCTCTTTATTGGTAAGCACTGCTTTCTTTATAACCTCATCATATATTTTTTGAGATTCCAATGTTAGCTGGTCGTATAATATTTCCAGTTGAGGTAACAATTCTATCATGGTATTGATTCTGCCTTCTGTGCTTAAAAACTTATTTAGAACGATGACCTTTCTTTCTTCTAAAATGCAATAGCCACTTTGAAATGTACCTCTCTCGTACCGGATTACGTAGCCGGATTCTTCTAATACTTTCTCCAGCTTATTTAATGTGGTAGCGTTGTATTTCATGTTGCAAAACTATGGCTGTTCGTTTTTATATAAATCCATATACAAAGTAATTATCCCCAAAGGGTGTAAAACAGGTTGAACAAACAAGGATAAAATGGAAGGGCTACACTTAAGAAACTTTACTGACCATTCTAATAACGGGTACTATCATTTCCTCCATGCTTATGCCTCCGTGCTGAAACGTATTCTTATAATAATTTACAAAGTGATTGTAGTTGTTTGGGTAGCACAAAAAGCCATCTTCTTTTGCAAAAATAAATGAAGAGTTTACGTTAGGTATGGGCAATCCCGCCATTCGCGGATCTTTAAATGCCAGCACATCCTTGTTGTCGTAATTCAAATTTCTACCGTGTTTATAGCGCAGATTGGTGGTGGTTTGCTTATCACCAATAACTTTACAGGGTGTTTTCACTTTTACGGTACCATGATCCGTTGCAAGAATCAGATTGATTTTTTTATCTGCTACCTTCTTCAATGCCTGGTATAAAGGCGAATGCTCAAACCAACTTCGGGTAATGCTCCGGTAACTTATTTCATCGCCGGCCAATTCCTTTAACACTTCCATTTCAGTTCTTGCATGGCTCATCATATCTACAAAATTGTAGATAATGATGTTAAGGTCGTTCCCCAACAGATTATGAATGTTATTTACCAGTTGCTGCCCATCATGGTTGTTTACAATCTTCGTGTAACTGTACTTAATATCGGTTTGTCTTAGTCTCTTTAACTGGCCTTTAAAAAATGTTTCTTCAAACAAATTTTTACCACCCTGCTCGTCGTCATTTTTCCATTCAACCGGAAATTGCTTCTCAATTTCAATAGGCATTAAACCACTAAAAATTGCATTGCGGCAATATTGAGTTGCTGTGGGCAAAATGCTATAAAAAGTATCTTCTTCCAATATTCTGAAATGCTCTGTAAAAATGGGTTGTATGGCTTTCCATTGGTCAAACCTTAGGTTATCAACCAACAGAAAAAATGTAGGCGTTCCTTTCTCAACATGTGGTAATACTTTATACTGCATTAAAGTATTACTCATAATGGGTGCATCGTTTCGTGGGTCTATCCACGACAAATAATTGCGACTGATAAATTTGAAAAACTCAGTGTTTGCCTCCTGCTTTTGGCTTTGTAAAATCTCCTGCATTTCGGGGCTGTCACTCTTCTCCATCTCCAGCTCCCAATACACCAACTTCTTATACACTTCCATCCACTCATTAAAGTCCGGATTGCTGTTTAATGCAGTAAATAAATGCCGGAATTGCTGTTGGTAAGCCGTGGTCGTTTTTTCAGCCACTAACCTTTTATTGTCAATAATTTTTTTAAGGCTCAACCAAACCTGGTTAGGGTTTACCGGTTTTATAAGGTAATCACTAATCTCGTTGCCAATAGCCTCATCCATTAAATTTTCTGTCTCGTTCTTTGTTATTAAGACAATAGGTATCTGGCTGTTTATCTCCTTTATTTGAGCCAATGTTTCTAATCCTGTTAACCCGGGCATGCTTTCATCCATCAACACTACATCTACAAAATTCTCTTTAACATAATCCACTGCATCAGCTCCATTGGTTAATGTATGTACTTCGTAACCCTTATTTTCAAGAAAAAGCTTTTGGCTTTGTAGACTTTCAATTTCATCATCAACCCATAAAATTTTAGCTGCTGGCATAATTTCAAAATATTTTGACTTGAATCAAAAGTACCCTAATCATTACGGGCAATGTAGATTTGCTGCATCAACAAGTAATTTTAACAAGAACTTTCATGGCTCCCGTTTTACGCAAAATCATTAACGATCCTGTGTATGGCTTCATCACCATTAACCATCCACTGATCTTTCAAATCATTAGTCATCCTTATTTCCAAAGGCTTCGTCGCATCAATCAAATGGCTTTGGCATTATTGGTGTACCCCGGTGCAGTACATACCCGTTTGCATCATTCGCTGGGTGCTTACCATTTAATGTGCAGTGCTATTTTTGAATTGCGTAGTAAGGGAGTTGACATAACCTCAGAAGAAGAAATTGCTGTTGAGGCCGCAATATTGTTACACGATATCGGCCACGGTCCTTTCAGCCATGCATTGGAAAACACGCTGCTCCCAGGTGTTTATCACGAAGAAGTAAGCTTACAAATAATGCACGCCATAAACAATGAGTTGGGCGGCAAGCTTAGCATGGCAATCGAAATATTTACTGATAAATACCCCAAAAAATTTCTACACCAACTGGTAAGTGGACAGTTGGATATGGATCGCATGGATTACCTGACCAGGGATAGTTTTTTTACCGGTGTTAGCGAAGGGGTAATAGGTTATGACCGTATTTTAAAAATGCTTACCATACACAATGGGCAGTTAATGGTTGAGGAAAAAGGTATTTATAGCATTGAAAAGTTTTTGGTAGCACGCCGTTTAATGTACTGGCAGGTGTACCTGCATAAAACAGTTTTAGTGGCCGAAAAAATGCTGATAGAGGTTACCCGGCGTGTCAGGTTCTTACTTCAACAAGGTGATACAAACCTGGCAACCGGAACGCCGGTTGATTATTTTTTGACCGTTTTTTCCGGGGATATGAACAAGGAGGCATTAGAACATTATTGCAATATGGACGACTTCGATTTTGTTCATTGTCTTAAAGTTTGGAGCCGCTCCAACGATAAGGTTTTATCAATACTATGTGCGCATGTTTTAAACAGGCAATTACTAAAAATAAAATTCCAGGGCGAACCTTTTAACGATCAGTTAATGCAACAAAAAATCGTTGAAGTTTGTCAAACACTTCAAATCAGTGTTGAGGAAGCCTCATATTTTGTTTTCTCGGGCGAAGCCGTAAACACCATGTATCAAACCAACGACGAACGGATTAATATTCTTTTCAAAGACGGACAGGTAAAAGATATTTCACAAGTTGATAACGCTCTCATTCATAAAACTCTGGCAAGCGCTGTAAAAAAATTTTACATTTGTTTTTATCAATAGCTTTATGCATCAGCCCAAAACCATCTTATTAATGTGGTTCCAAGCTTAAAGCTTTCAGCTTTAGCAAACTTTAAAACATGACATTTTCAGCAACCCAGATCGCAGTTTTAATAAGCGGAAATATAGAAGGTAATGCCGGGGCAGTCGTAAGTGGTTTTGGTAAAATTGAAGAGGCACAGCAAGGGCAATTATCATTTTTGGCAAATCCGCGCTACGAAGAATTTATTTATCAAACCAATGCATCTATAGTTATTATAAGCGATAAGCTCGAATTAAAACAACCAGTTACTTCAACATTAATTAGGGTAACAGATCCCTATTCAGCGTTTGCTACCTTGCTAAATCATTACCAACAACTTAAAACACAACAACTGCAAGGCTTACAACAACCAAACTTTATAGCCCCCACTGCAACCTATGGAAGTAACGTTTATATAGGTGCATTTGCCTACATTGGCGAAGGCACAAAAATTGGTGATAATGTCAAAATTTTTCCTGGCGTTTATATTGGCAACAACGTGCAAATTGGAGATAATTCATTGTTACATCCCGGCGTAAAGGTGTATTTCGATTGCGTGGTGGGCAAAAACGTTACCATACATGCAGGCACCGTTATAGGTGGCGACGGGTTTGGTTTTGCACCTCAGCCTGATGGTTCGTTTAATAAGGTGCCACAAATAGGAAATGTAGTTATTGAGGACAATGTTGAAATTGGCTCTAATGCAACTATAGACCGGGCTACCATAGGCTCCACCATTATAAGGTCTGGCGCTAAACTCGACAACCTGATACAAATAGCACACAATGTTGAGGTGGGCAGCAATACAGTAATTGCTGCGCAGGCAGGGGTTAGTGGCTCTACAAAAATTGGCAGCAATGTTATGATTGGCGGGCAGGCCGGAGTTGTTGGTCACATACAAATTGCTGATGGAAGTAAGATAAATGCCCAGAGTGGTGTAAGTAAATCCATTAAACGTCCTAAAGCTGCCGTTACTGGTTCGCCGGCGTACGATTATACAAGTGCCCTGCGCAGCCAGGCAATTACACGCAATTTACCCGAGCTCGAAAAACGCATTACCGATCTTGAGCACCAGATCAGGCAATTAGTCGACGAAAAAATGAATGTAGGAGAATTATAAAAAAATTGTTGGGGCGTATCCCTTCGGGTCGGGCTTTCCACTTATAGTCCTCACTCCTTCGTCGCTCCGGGCTATCCGTTTCAATCCCTTACGCAACCCGCAGCACAAGCACTAAGGCAATTAATTTTACAACCCAATCCATAATGCTTTTTTGTTGCTTGAGAAGTATCAAATTCTTTAATTGGGCTACCTAAGTAAACATAGATATTGTGAGTGGCTGATTAATAGAAATCCGATACTTTTCATACTTTCGTGCCCTTTAAAGTACATATGAATAGTAACGGTCACTCATTTCAACATACCATAAAAGAACCTATTAGTATTTCGGGAGCTGGCATTCACACAGGCCAGTCAGTTACTATTAATATATTGCCTGCCGCACCCAATGCGGGCATTGTTTTTCAAAGAGTAGACTTACCCGGCAAACCAACAGTTAAAGCCGATGTAGACTACGTAGTTGAAACAAATAGAAGCACTACTCTGGAACATAACGGAGCAAGGGTTAGTACCATAGAACATCTTATGGCTGCAATGGTAGGAATGCAGGTAGACAACGCATTAATTGAAATTAACGGTGAGGAAGTTCCTATTTTAGACGGTAGCTCGCAACCATTTGTGGAGGCTTTTGAAAGAGTTGGAGTAATGCAACAAAATGCCGAAAAAATCTATTACACTATTGAGCATAACATAACTTTTGTAGACGAAGACAAAAAGGTTGAAATGGTAGCGCTACCATACTCGGAGTATCGCATTAATACGCTTATTGATTTTAATAGCCCTGTACTTGGCACACAGCATGCCGCCATTAAAAACATTTCCGAATTTAAAGACCAGGTAGCTTCATGCAGAACGTTTTGTTTCTTTCACGAGTTGGAATGGCTTATTTCAAATAACCTTATTAAAGGAGGCGACATCAACAATGCAATTGTTGTAGTTGATAAAGAAGTTACACCCGCTCAAATTGAACGAATATCCAAAGTCTTCAACAAAAGGGATGTACAAATAAGCCACGAAGGAATTTTAAATAATCTTGAACTACGTTTTCCCAACGAACCTGCCCGTCACAAGTTGCTGGATGTAGTGGGTGATCTTGCTTTAGTAGGTTTCCCTTTTAAAGCACACATTATTGCTAACAGGCCTGGCCATGCAAGCAACGTAAAGTTTGCCAAAAAAATAAAAGAGCACATCAAAAAAATTAAGAATAAACAAGATGTGCCTAAGTACGATCCAAACCAAATACCAGTACTGAACATTAGCGAAATTGAAAAAACGTTACCTCACCGTTACCCTTTTTTGCTGGTTGATAAAGTGTTGGAATTGACAAGCGAAAAGGTAGTTGCCATTAAAAACGTTACTTACAACGAACCTTTTTTCCAGGGTCATTTTCCAGGAAATTCAGTATTTCCGGGTGTATTGCAAGTTGAGGC
>JANPPB010000043.1:0-1523 GCA_031428295.1 Segetibacter sp.
GTTTCCCGTGCGTAGTAGTGCCAAGAGTCGAGGATTCTACAAAATCAATTGAAAATGAGCAATTAACAATTGCCGCAAGTGATGTTTAATTGATATTTTTTTGCAAAACCCAATAAAATGAATTAATGAAACGACTTGCTAATGAATAAGAAATAGAGGAATATAATGACGCTAACGTGATAAGGATCAATATTTAACCACGTATCCAGGTAAATGAAATTACCTGACTTTTATAAAAGACAAAAATCGGATTTAAGGATAATTTAAGGCAGCAAACTTACTTGTGAAGGATCAGGATATCCACTTCAATTTAAATAAGAAGAATTCAGGCTGGTATTAGCACGTTCAGCCATTTCAATTTCAACAAAAGTAGAAAGAATATCAGGCTTGTTCCTTTTAATACAAACTGTATGCTCGTAATGGGCGGAGGGTTTTCTGTCTTTTGTTCTAACAGTCCAACCATCTTCGTCGTAAAAAACTTCTTTCACTCCCAGGTTAATCATGGGTTCAATGGCTATTACCATTCCATCTTTTAACTTGGGTCCATTACCACGTTTTCCAAAGTTGGGTACCTGGGGATCTTCATGCAGGCTTCTACCTAAACCATGGCCAACCAATTCTCTTACTACTCCATAACCACGTTGTCTTTCAGTATAATCCTGAATTGCATAGGCAATATCGCCAATACGATTACCCTGAACGGCTTTCTCAATTCCCTTGCATAAAGATTCTTTGGTGATCCGCATTAATTTCAACACCTCTTCTCCTACTTCTCCAATTGCAAAAGTGTAAGCACTGTCACCATGAAAACCATTTTTGAACACACCAATATCAACTGAAACCACATCTCCGTCTTTAAGTATCTCGTTGTTGGGAAAACCGTGCACCACTGCATCGTTTACCGAAATGCAAGCACTAAAAGGAAAGCCCCGATAATTTAAAAATGAAGGGATGGCTTTATTATCGCGAATAAATTGCTCGGCTAAATCATTTGCCTGTTTGGTAGTTGAGCCTGGTTGTAAAGATTTTGCAACTTCGGCAATAGCTTGCCCTACCAGTGCACAACTATGTCGCATTAACTCAATTTCAGCATCAGTTTTATAAAATATCATGTTTCTTACTCTACTCATTTTAAAAAAATAAACCTGCCGGTGGGTACCAGGCAGGTTCAGTTATGTAATGCTCCCAGCCTGTTTTAAACCGAAGCAGGAGTTATTGATTGCCTTCCCTGTAATCTGCCACTGTTCATAAGGCCATCATATTGCCTCATTAACAACTGCGTTTCTATCTGCTGTAAAGTATCCAAGATTACACCTACCATAATTAACAACGAGGTTCCACCAAAGAAGCTTGAAAAGCTTGAGGTTACGCCTAACCTCTGCGCAAAACCCGGTAGAATACCAACTAGTGCCAAAAATACAGCACCAGGTAATGTAATCTTATCCATAATGGCACCTATATAATCTGCAGTGGGCTGACCTGGTTTAACGCCCGGTATAAATCCGTTGTTACGTTTCAGATCC
>JANPPB010000044.1:0-3067 GCA_031428295.1 Segetibacter sp.
GCTCTTGCTTCTGAATGTGTTCCTTTCATCCGGCCAGATGAAGCTAACCATTTAGATAACTCCACAAACCGCTTTGTCGTTTGTTCAATCCGTTTACCATCTATAGTAATTCTTAGGTAAATGGGAACTAAGTTATCCTTCGTTTTTGAAGCGATTCTACTGTAAAAAAGAATACTGATCTTATGATCCATTTTACACCTCCTTTTTTATTGATTAATAATCATTTTATCCACTAAAAATGGAACCCTCAAAACCTCAAAGCTTTTACCCGCAAGGGTTTGAGAAAAATTCGGTTGATCAATTTTAGTTAGATTTCCAGATCAACCGAATTTGTCACCTGATGTTTGACATTATTTAATATTATTTGGAGGGGTAAAACAAAAAAAGCCTGTAAGACAAACATCTTACAGGCTTTAAATAATTAGTATTTAACCGGCGGAGAGTTAGGGATTCGAACCCCAGGAGGTGTAACCCTCAACAGTTTTCAAGACTGCCGCAATCGACCGCTCTGCCAACTCTCCGGCGCAAAAGTAAGTGTTGAACTATAACTACCAAAAAAAGTTTCTTTCATTTAAAAATTAGCTGTTTTACATAGGTAATTCGTCTTAATAAACTATGAAAACTTTTAAAGCTAAGCCAATAAAAAAGCCACCAACCTTTGCTAAAGATTGATGGCTATTGAGAAAGGTTATTTCAGATTAAAGCTCTTTCACCTTTATATTTTTAAACCAAACTTTGTCACCATGATATTGCAGGGCAATCTTGCCTTTGTTATAAGTACCGAAGGCGGGCATTGGTTTAAATTTACTGTTGGCTACCATGCTCTTCCAATTTGCATCCCACAGCATGGTGCTTACTACATGCTCGCCATTCAGGTAAAGATCCAGCTTGCCATCTTTGTTTTTAATTTCGGCTTTATTCCATTCGCCCACCGGCTTTACGGTTTCTTTCGATACAGATATAAGGTCATATAAGTCGCCGGCACGATGCTTTATTATTTTACCATCCGGGTGTCCATCGTTGTCCAATACCTGCATTTCCAAACCTGTTTGGTAAGTTTCTTTGTACATGGCATCTTCATGAACAAAAAATATAATCCCGCTATTGCCGTTCTTCGAAATTTTCCATTCAAGCGACATATCAAAATTGCCATATTCTTTATCGGTCACCAGGTCGCCATGCCCACCTTTAATACTCTCATCGGGTGTTAACGTGCCATCGCTAACAATCCATGTTTTTTGGGCACCGGTTATTCCATATTGGTGCCAGCCTGTTGTGGTTTTTCCATCAAATAAAGAGGTCCAGCCTTTAGTGTTTGACTGGTTCATATTTCCATCCATTGTGCCGGTGCCAACTTTCGAGGATTTACAACCCGTCAGTGCGCCAACAATCATTGTTATTACAAGCAATCTTTTCATATTGTATTAAGGTTTTAATGACATTACATAAGCTACCATCTTTTTTACATCTTCTGGTGCAAGCGTAGGGTGAGGCGGCATTGGAATAGCACCCCAGTTACCCGATCCGCCTTTAATAATTTTATTAACCAGCGAATCCTGCCCAGTTGGGTTGTCTGCATATTTTGCAGCTACTAAGCTGTAAGCGGGCCCGGTTGCTGCTTCGTTTACTTTATGGCAGGTTAAGCAATCGCTTTTACCAATCAGTTCCAATCCCTCCTGGGCCATTGGGTTAGGTTGTGGTGCTGCTGGCGCTGCTGTGGCAACAGTATCAGTTTTGGTTGCTTCCTTATCAGCATTACCGCCACAACTTATAAATGTTACACTAGAGATCATTAGTATCCCTGTGGATAGAACAATGAAGGCTTTTTTCATTTCATTTTTTGTTTTATTGTATAATTGATTATTTATTACTGCAAACCAAGTACCTGCCTGTTAAATGCAGTATCACTTCCGGCACCGGCAAAGTCGTCAAATGCTTTTTCGGTTACTCTTATTATGTGATCCTTTATAAAAACCGAGCCTTCCCTGGCACCATCCTCAGGGTGTTTAATGCAACATTCCCACTCCATTACGGCCCATCCGGGATAATTGTAGGCCGTCAGCTTACTAAACACACTTTTAAAATCTACCTGGCCGTCACCTAAAGATCTAAAACGTCCTGCTCTTTTTAGCCAGGGTTGGTAGCCTCCATATACGCCTTGTTTACCGGTTGGGTTAAACTCAGCATCCTTTACATGAAAGGCTCTTATTCTTTCGTGGTAATAATCAATATAGGCCAGGTAGTCCATGCACTGTAACACAAAATGCGATGGATCGTACAACAGGCAAGCCCTTGCATGCTGGTTTACTTTGTCCAAAAACATCTCGTAGGTTTCGCCATCGTGCAGGTCTTCACCGGGGTGAATTTCGTAGCAAAGATCCACGCCACATTCTTCATAAACATCCAAAATGGGTAACCATCTTTTGGCCAGCTCCGTAAAGCCTTCTTCCACCAAACCTTCGGGGCGTTGTGGCCATGGGTATAAAGTATGCCACAGTAAAGAGCCGCTAAAAGTTGGGCTGGCATTCAATCCAAGGTTCCTGCTGGCCTGTGCGGCGTATTTTAATTGTTGCGTGGCCCATTCTGTCCGGGCTGATGGATTGTTTTTTACTTCATCGGGTGCAAAAGCATCCAACATTAGATTGTATGCCGGGTGTACTGCCACCAATTGTCCTTGCAGGTGGGTAGACAGTTCCGAAATTTCCAGGCCACATTCGTTAACCAAACCTTTTAATTCGTCGGCATAGGTTTTACTTTCCGCTGCTTTTTTAAGGTCGATGCACCGGGCATCCCAGGCGGGCAATTGCACTGCCGCAAATCCTAAGCCTTTGGCCCACTCACAAATGGTTTTTAAATCGTTAAACGGGGCAGTATCGCCTAAAAATTGAGCTAAAAAAATTCCGGGTCCTTTTATTGTTTTCATATGAGCTGATTATTCAGGCTTTTGTATTTAGATTTTTTTTTGAAGCACATCATTTTTTCAATGCTAATCTTTGGTCCCGCTTTTCGTTGCAAGTCCGTCCCTGCTGCGCCGGGTACGGGCTTTCCACTTCAATCGGGGCTATAG
>JANPPB010000045.1:0-6125 GCA_031428295.1 Segetibacter sp.
GTAGCAGAGCATATTCTCAATTCTCCTGTCCAAAACCTTATTAGCCCGGTTGCCAAAACCACAATAGCCCCATCGCCCATTCAAAAAGATGAGGACGGCCCAAGGCAGGAAGAGCAGGATCCTTTAACAGATGGCCTTGGCATTTTAGGAGAAAATTTGATGGAGAACAACCCGCTCTTCCCTCCTTTTTTAGACAGGCTAAAATATAGATTGTGGGACAGCCAGCCCGGCCAATTGAAAGGAAGTATTATAGGCTTTGGCATTGCCGATGCATTAATCCTGGGTACTGTCTTCGCCATGGATCCACGCTTTAGAGGACAGGCAATTAATGCTTTGGATGGCGTTAACCTGATGACACCCATAAGGCTCATTCCAAACTCCGAATTTTTTACGCCTTCATCGTTTACCTATCAATTACCTCAACCAGGCCACCCTTCGTACGAATTTACCGGGCAGTTTGACCTTACTCCATATTTCGACTTTCTGCACCAACACAATAATGCTTTTCCGCAAATATCTCCCCGCTTTGGTTTAAACCTTGACTATAACCCGGCAACGCAAAGTCTGCGGATAGTAGGGGGTACTTTCAACCTTGATCTTTTTAACCGGGCTGTTACATTACAGGGGGGCGTTAACCAATTCTTTAATCCAAATCCATCGCTTTTCCTACCAAACGATCCTTTCAGCCAGCCGGTAACCAGCATGCAAACCTTACCGGCGGAGCAAATAAGAGACACCCGTTTTTCCATAACTATTGATGTACCGAGGCTCATTAATGTAATACGGGGTGTACCTGATACGAGTGTTACCCGTAAAACAAAATCAACTGATAGCGATACACTTTTTAGAAAAGAAGAAGTAGAAGAAAAAAATGAATTGCTTTTGCGCAACGAAGATGTGGAAGAAGAAAAAAGGGAAGAGATCTTTAGGAAAGAAGATACTCAGGAAACTACCACTTCAGCATCTGCTATCGGCGATCAGTATGGTCAAAATTCAGGATTAGAACCCCCGGTAATTATTAGCCGTAAAGAGACCTCGGCTCCGGCAGAAAGCCCCGCATTGCAACAGGTACAACAGGCGCTTTCAGGCAACGGGTTTAGTTTGGATGATGACACAAAGTCGTTTATGGAAGATCGGTTTCAGCATGATTTTAGCCAGGTTAAAATTCATGACGACTCAACGGCACATCAATCTTCATCAGCCATAAATGCATTGGCCTATACCCATCAAAACGATATAGTTTTTGGAGCGGGTCAATTCAATCCTTCTTCCGCCGAAGGCAAAAAATTACTGGCTCATGAGCTAACGCATGTAGTGCAACAGGGAGATGATATAAAAAGAGAGGTGTCACTCCCTCAGGCAGAGCCAATTTCAGGCAGATTGATACTTGACGAAACAGCGACTCCGGCTGATGGCCAAGTGCAAAGGGCAGTCTTTTTAACAGAAATAACTAATGGCATTTGCACCACTGTTGATGAAGGTCTTGCAGGTACAGAATTCTCATCGGACAATTGCCCTTTTATAAGATTACTCATTTCCAGGCTGCAACGCAGTAGCCCTTTACAAATAGAGCAAATGATAGCCCTCTATGTGCCTGCTGCTGCAAATGCGCTAATTGCCAGCGAGTACGTGCCCTTTATTTTGGCAAGGGTTCGGGCGGATGTAGCCGAATGGATAATGACACGCAGGTTACCTGCCATTCAAGAGGGCATGGTAGAAATTTTGGGAGCGTCATTGGCAACAATTTTAGAAGAAACGCCATCCGACGCTGCCAATGCAGCAACTGAAACCGCCACAACAACTGAAACAGCAACATTGCAAAGAAAACCGGCATCAGGTCAGGAGCCGGTACAAAGGTCGCCTCAACATATATTGCAAAGGCTGGGTGAGGGTAACGCAATGGATACACAAAACCGAAGTCGTATGGAACGTGGCTTTGGGACCGGTTTTTCGGATGTACGGCTGCATACTGACTATAAGGCCTCCAGCCTGGCCGGCGATTTAAATGCCCGGGCATTTGCAGTGGGCAACCACATTGCATTTGCCAGCGGTCAACACCAGCCCGGTACCCTGATTGGAGATGCTTTAATGGCGCATGAGCTTGCTCATGTTCAACAACAGCGGGGTGCAGATTTGAATGCTAAAAGTGAAAGTGCAGACAATAGCAGTAACCTGGAAACAGAAGCCGATACTTCTGCTGTACATGTGGTGGCCAGGTTGTGGAACAAAACCTCGGGCTTTTTCACCAATATGACTAAAGAAGCCATGCCAAGGTTAAAGACAGGTCTTAAGTTGCAAAGTTGTGGCGGTAGTAGTCGTGAAGACAGAATTGCAGAATTAGACATTCCTGACGCACCTGTTCATGAGGAAGTACCAGTGGAGCCGCCTCCCACTGTTACCCCTGTTGCAACAGCCGAGCAACCAATAGAATATCTTGACCTGCAAAATTTAGAGTTTGAACCGGTTACAGACAGTAACAGTATTTTATATATTCTTTCCGGACCACGGCTGTATGTTTTACCCGCAAGTGGTATTGTAAATGTACCATTAAGAGTTAGAGGACAAACTACACCTCAACGAGGCCCATTCTTCTCAATGCCCGCTGTTGGTCATGCAGGCTTGCACCTGATACAAACCGGCGAGGGCACCGGTGTTTTATTTGATGCGGGAGGAACCAGGCAGGGGCAACCTCAAATATTATTGCCTGCTAGTTTACAGGCATTAAGAAATCGTTATGGAATAACCAATATTACCGGTGCCCTCTTATCTCATGGACATGCAGATCATGTGTCATCTTTACCCCTGTTAATACGAACCGGACAGATTAGCGCCAGCCAGGTAATTGTGCATGCCGGGTTGGGAAATGCGAGGAGTGGACCATTGGCGAGAGTATGGACAGAATTACAATCGAGCAGTTTTACCAGCATGGGTTATGGTCCATCATGGAACCCAACTTCATTACAAACGATTCGGACCGGCAGCACGACTGATCCAACTTTGCGTACCACATTAACCATTGGTACGGCCCGGTTTGAAATCATTACTCTTGAAAGTGCGTTGGATGCCCACAACCGGGCACTGTTGAGAGGCATTTCTGGTTCATCAACTGCTGACGCGTCCAGCTTACTAACCCGTGTTACGAACAGTGGTGCTTCGTACGATGTTACCATTGTGGGTGATTTAAGAGGGCGGGATTTGCTACGGTTGCACGACAGTTTGGGTACAACGGAATTTAACCGGTTTTTCCAAAATACACGGGTATTAACAGGACTTCATCACTTGGGTGCAGTCAGCACTGCCGATGATGTTAGGGGTTTGCAACGACTTATGGAAGCAGTTGGGGCTGGGCGATATCCGATTACTGTAGTTTCTCAAACCGGTGATAGTATGAATTCCGATTTGGTAAGAATGTTACAGCAATCGGGTGTCAGGGTGATCACGCTTCCTGATTTGGACCCCGCCCGGCTGCGTACCGTGGTTGCAAGTTCTGCAGGCCCTGTTAGAGCTCAGGGAGCTTCAGAATTTGGAGCAGAACCTATCGTGTCAGCCGCGCAGCAACGTGTAGCCCACATGGAACGGGCCGCCACTTTGATGGAATCTTTAGGGAGTTTACCAATAGCAAATTATGGACAGTCCGGCACCGGTCTTGCCGCCTCATTGCGGCTTGAAATTTCCAGGATTACACAATTGTTATCTCAAAGGGTAACAGATGCGCTCAGTCAATTAAACGCAGCTACCAGAACTACCGGATTTGAAGAAAGATTGCAACAAAACAACACCGCCATTACCCGCCTTGAAGGAGCTGAGGCTCTGTTGGGCAGTGCAGAAGTACAGCGCTTGTCTCGTTTAAGAACACAGGCTGACGAAATAAGAACCCGCCTTGAAGTAGCCAGACGTACTGGTGAATACAATTTGCGTTTACGAAGTTTAATAGCTGAAGTGGGTCCTGAAACGGCACGTGAATTACTGATTGACCCTATGGGCAGACCCATGAGTGCAAGGCAACAACGTAGGACAAGAAGGGCTGCAGAAGCTGCATTAACAAGACAGGCCAGGACCATGCGGGCCTTAACAACCCGGGGAAGTTCGCCCATGCCTGCAAGGGCACGTGGAGCAGCCTGGTTTGGTATAGCCATGGAGCTTTGGAATATTGTTGGGCCAATGGTTGAAGAGCAAATGGCCGAAAGCCGACGGGCAGACCAGTTGGATTTCTATCGGTTTTTAAACTCATTAATCTGGTGGGGAGAAAAAGGAATGTCTCCACCGGTTGTGGGTGATACAGGAGGTGCACCTATTACAGATCCGGCTATATTATCGTTGAGCATTCAACGCAGACAATATGATGATTTGCCAAGAGAAAGAAGGGACCAAGTTCATTTGCCTGCCGAAGTACTTGCTGCAACCCCTTTACAGCGTTTTTATATTCCCCCACCTTCACAATGGGGAAATCAGTCTGTTGTAGGCAACAACCAAATGCCCCAGGATACTTTTTGGGAATTATTCTCATTTTGGTGCAGTACACATGTAATTAGTTATGAAGATTTTGCTTCAGAATTTATTGATCCGGTAAACAAGCCAATAAGACCACTGGCTGGGCAATTTGGAACCAGGAGATGGGAGATGCAATGGGGGTCAATAGGTACCGACGGCCATGTAACAGAGCAATGGGAACAGTCGGACCGGTTAAGTGTAATTATGAACGCTGCTGAAAACCGGTCTCGTGTGAGCCTCAATAATTCATTGGCCACTCAATGGGATAGTAGGGAAGCTGTTGGAGCTCCAAGATACAGGGGTCCAAGTATCGGGTCTGCTTCTACATCACCACAGCAATCCGGCACCCGACCAACTAATATGGGAAGAGTCTTAAGGGGGTCGCGGCTGTATACATATTTTCATGGTGAGTATGTTGAAATCTTGCACTCCCGGATTGATGATGCAAATAGTTTTAGTTTTTTGGTGTTTCAGAATGATTCCCCTGCAACCGGATTTGTACTGTTAAGAGCTGGTGATTTTGATACTTATCGATCATTGCGTGAATTGCTTGTTTGGCGGCAACAATCATCAATTGAAATACCACGGCCACCAGCAAGTATTTTCAGAGATCCATCGAATGTATATTTTGACAGGCCAGAGGATATACCACTTGACCAGTATTTAAATGCAGAGGAAGCCAGGGCCTTGGAACTGGTACGTTCGAGCCAGCGTCAAAACGCATTTCCTCCCGGGTTTTTTTACACACCTTACTCTAGGAGTGAAAGTGGGGTTTACAGGGGAAAATTGGATATCTGGATTAATACGCCTAATGAAGGAGGATTTGTTTTTGCCCGTCGGGAGGATATAATTGTTAGTTGACAACTGCAACACTTAATAAAGTGATTTAATATTTTGATAAACACAACTAATGAAGGAGGATTTGTTTTGTACAACGGAAGAATGTAGTTGTTAGTTGACATTGCAACACTTAATAAATTGATTAGCTGAATAAAGAAGTTTATTAATACTACTTTTTACTGCATATGATAAGGCCCAAATTAAATATCAAATTCTTAGGCATAAACATTAACTCATTCCATTTTTTTGGAGTGTCCGGTTTCATAGCAGGTACGCTTTTGGGAGTTTTGCTTTGCTACAATTTGCATCTACGGGTTACTACCATTTTATTAATGAGCCTTATTGGGGCAGGAGTTTTCTTTGTTCTTGCCTTAATTCCAAAGGTTTTTACAGGAAAGGAAACCATCGTTTATTATCACCACGAAGTAGCTATTTTACTGGCATGTACAGCGTCATTAAAGGCAATGCATTTGCCGGTGCTGCCATATATTGATGTTGTTTTGGCAGGTGTGGCAACTTTTCTAGCCTTTGGACGTATCGGTTGTTTTTCAGTGGGTTGTTGCCATGGACGACCATCAAAGTATGGTACCTTTTATGGTACTGCTCATGTTCAAAAAGGTTTTGCAAATTATTACAAAAATGTTTGCTTAATACCTGTTCAGTTAATTGAATCCACATTCGTTTTTCTGGTTTTAATTGTAAGTGTATTTATTGTAAAACATTACCTGCCCGGTACATTTTTAATATTTTACACAGCAGTTTATGGAGCCTTTCGTTTTGGCATAGAATTTTTT
>JANPPB010000046.1:0-3038 GCA_031428295.1 Segetibacter sp.
ACCATTACCCCGCCGTAAATTTTTAAGAGATGTTGCTGCAACATCTGCCGGCCTTTTTACCTTGTCATCATTTGCAAACCCTGTCCAAAGTGCAGGTTTGGGTACATCCTCCTACGTTGATGAACAATATTTAATAGCGCCTGTGGAAACCCGCATTCGTTTCTCGGTAATTGGCATCAATCATGGTCACATTTACTCAATGATTGAAGCGGTAATTAGAGGTGGAGGAGAGATGGTGGGTTTTTATGCAAAGGAGGCTGACCTTGCCGCAGCATTTGCAAAACGTTATCCTAAAGTAAAGCAGGCAGCAAGTACCAAAGAAATTTTAGAAGACAATAAAATTCAACTGGTATTAAGTGCCGGCATACCCGATGAAAGAGGGCCACTTGGGGTAGAAGTTATGAAGCATGGCAAAGATTACATGGCCGACAAACCCGGCATTACCACCTTGCAACAACTTGCAGAGGTAAGAAAAGTGCAGAAGGAAACGAAGCGCATTTATTCAATTATGTACAGCGAACGTTTTGAAAATAAGGCCACCCTTAAAGCCGGTGAATTGGTAAAGGCCGGTGCTATTGGAAAAGTAATTCAAACCATAGGACTTGGCCCTCATCGTACCAGCCTTGCAACAAGGCCAGCGTGGTTTTTTGATAAGAAGCGTTTCGGGGGGATTATCACAGACATAGGCTCGCACCAGTTTGATCAGTACCTGTTTTTTACAGGCACAACCAAAGCGGAAGTAGTGGCTTCGCAGGTAGGCAATGTAGGGCATCCGCAATATCCATTGTTCGAAGATTTTGGTGATGTTATGCTACGCGGAAATGGTGGCTCAGGTTACATACGGGTTGACTGGTTTACCCCTGATGGATTAAAGTCGTGGGGCGATGGAAGGCTTACCATTCTTGGCACAGAGGGTTTTATAGAGATTAGAAAGAATGTTGACATTGCCAGCCATGAAGGGGGCAATCACTTATACCTTGTAGATAATAAAGAAACCCGCTACATCAATTGCAACGATGTTCCGCTAACCTATGGCACCCAATTAGTGGATGATGTATTAAACAGAACTGAAACCGCTATGACCCAGGCGCATTGTTTTTTAGCAACGGAACTGGCGCTTAGAGCACAGAAAAATGCAACGCTTGTTACTAAAATGAAAGGCTAATTTTTGCGGTGGACCCCAATATTAGGAAGCAACCCTGTAAGTAAACCGATAAGCGGTAAAAACGCACACAACTGGTATACATAATTAATGCTGGTATGGTCGGCTAATACGCCAAGCAGCGCCGATCCCACGCCACCCATCCCAAAGGCAAACCCAAAAAACAAACCTGAAACCATACCCACTTTGCCGGGCAATAATTCCTGTGCATATACCAGTATAGCCGAAAATGCGCTGGCAATGATTACACCAATAAAAACGGATAGAACACTCGTCCAAAAAAGGTTGGCATGCGGCAACAACAGGGTAAAAGGTGCTGCCCCCAATATTGAAAACCAGATAACATATTTGCGGCCAAATTTATCGCCCAAAGGGCCACCCAATAATGTGCCTGCTGCAACAGAAAACAGAAAGATAAACAGGTACAATTGTGAGCTTTGAACCGACACATGAAATTTATCGATGAGGTAAAAAGTATAATAACTCGTCATGCTGGCCAGGTAAAAATATTTTGAAAAGATGAGTACCAGCAAAATGACCACCGATATTACCACGGTACGTTTGGATAGGGCAGAGCCGGTCTTTTCATTTCTGGCAATCGCTTTTCTTGTAAGTTTATCAAGATTGTTTTTGTACCATTTACCAATGGTGATTAAAACGATGATGGCTATTAAAGCAAGCAGGCTAAACCAAACAATATTGCTTTGCCCATAAGGAACGATAATTAATGCGGCCAGCAAAGGACCAATTGAACTACCTGCATTGCCACCCACCTGGAAAATTGACTGGGCCAAACCCCGGCGGTTTCCACCAGCCATATAGGCAACTTTAGAAGCCTCGGGGTGAAAGATGGATGAGCCAATACCTATCATACCTACAGCCAGCAACAACATAGAAAAACTACCTGCAAACGATAGCACTAACAAACCGGCTAATGAAAAAGACATGCCGATTGCCAGCGAAAAAGGTTGTGGCTTTTTATCGGTGTACAAACCAACAAATGGTTGCAACAATGAGGCTGCCAGTTGAAAAGTGAGTGTGATTAATCCCACCTGTGCAAAATTTAATTTAAAGCTATCTTTTACTATAGGGTAAATAGAAGGGATGAGGGACTGGATGGTGTCGTTGAGCAAATGGCAAAAACTAATATTCAGCAGTATGGTAAAAACCGTGCTTTCGGCTATTTTTTGTGCGGCAGCGGTGTTGTCGTCTTGTAGGGCTATACTCATAAGGCCACAAAATTAAATGTCTGCTAAGTAAAAAGTAAAAAGTAAAAAGTAAAAAATGGGAAGATAGAAGATAGAAGACACACTGATTATAATAAGCGTTTAATCAACTTGTCAATCGCATCGGGGCACCTCTGTCATTCATCCTTTTGACCTCACCCCGTCCGAATGGTCATCCGGGCGGGGTCGGTCCTTCTCCTAAAGTGCTACCGTGTGTACACAAATATGGTAGATGAAAATTGTAAAATATTATTATAATTAAAAATGATTTTAGCTCCAGAGGAGCATCCTGTTTCTATAAAAATCAGCATTTGAAGTTCCTGGCTCCGTAGGTGCCCCCAATATTTGGGTAAAAAGGAAGCACCTACGGAGCCTGTATAATCGTTTGAAATAATTTTCTATAAACAGGGCGCTCTTACAGAGCATAAGACCAGGGAAAAAGATGTGTACACACGGTAGCCTAAAGAGTGGGATGCTGTAATGTTTTAAAAAGTAAAAAGTAAAAATTGATCGGCTGAAATAGAAAGCTTTCATCAACCAGTCAATGACATCAGAGCACCGAAGTCACTCACCACAGTACAACAAAAGCTTAATTGAAAAACGGTGCGAGGAAATGTTTACATTCATGAACACCCGTATTTTAACTTCCG
>JANPPB010000047.1:0-3399 GCA_031428295.1 Segetibacter sp.
TGTCCATAAACATCATCTCTAAAGTTTAGTAATCCCTCACTATCTACCCATGCCGTAAAATAGGTTATGAATACAGGCAATGATTTTGTCAATGGAACCCACTTTTCTATTGATGAAGACATGGCAACATTCATTTTCTCACTTGTCCATTCGGGCTGGTTGCGCAATAAGTAAGTTGCCAGTTTTACAGGTTCAGCCAATCGAATACACCCATGACTAAAAGCTCTGTTATCCCAGTTAAAGAGAGATTTTGATGGCGTATCGTGAAAGTAAATATTGTAACTGTTTGGGAAAATAAACTTCACTTTACCCAATGCATTTGCGCCACCTGGTTTTTGCCGAATCGCAGGCAAACCATTACTATAGCCGGTTTGTTCCATATTCATTTTGGAGAGATAGTTACGGTTTCTCTTTATGGCGGGAATGATTTCATTGCGCACAATGCTGCGTGGTACATTCCAATACGGACTAAATACAACGTATTTCAATTGACCCGTAAAAATAACGGTGTTGTTAGCTGCTTTACCTACAACAATATTTATACTATATAACTTTTTTGCACCTTCAAATACATGCAACCTGAATTCCGGAATGTTTACAATAATCAGGTCTCCTTCAGGTTGCTGAGGCACCCATCTCAAACGTTCCATGTTAATCAGCATTTTCTTAATTCTTTCTCCAACAGAAACATTCAATTCCTTAATTAAAGCAGCATTGATAAGGCCATCTTCTTTAAAGCCATAACTTTTTTGCGTTCTCTTTATTACTGCTAATAATCCGCTTGTGTAGTATTCAGTAGTATCAACAGTTTTATCGTCACCGGAAATTTGTAAACGTTGCTTAACTTGTTTAATAACCAGGGAAGAATCACCCAACTTATATTTTTTAAGTTTATCTATCGATATCTCTTTCCACCCTCCCGCTTTATCAATTTCATAATAATGCAGCAATTCTTTTTTCAAACGTTGATAATATATATTCACCGGCTCCCACTCCTGCAGGTTTTTGCCATCACGTGCAATCAGGGAGTCAAGCAACATAACTACATTTATTTTCTTACGGGGAATATGCCATTGCAATTCGTTAGGATTTGACTTTCCCGAATAGGCTTTGTTTGAATACTCAAAAAAATGCATGGTTAACTCAAGCTCTGTTTGCAGCATTCTTGCTGTAGCAATGTTCATTGCTGTGTCTTCATTCATCAACAAGTCTAAGTGCTGATGCAGAACCTTAAATTTTAAAGCCGTGTCCGCAAAGTTCCTGATATAATTGTTGTGCAGGTTCCAAAACGAACGGGTGTGTTCTGCAATTCCATCTTCAGTAAACCAGGCAAATTGATAGTTGCGCCTTTTGTAAAAATTACGCTGTTGTGAGGCAGAACTATCGCCAGCTTTCTGTTCTTTTATAAATATTTCCAGTTTTGCGCTATCAAAAAAAAGTTTAGAAAAAGAGGTTACCGGGGTAATGGTGGTGTCTCTCACGGCAACAGTAATTTTTGGCTGTTGTCCCTGGCAACTATTAAACATTAGCAGGATAATAAATATAGGGGCGAAATTTTTTCTCATCATTTTAATGGTAGTAATCATTTTATGTAGTCTTAAAACCCAGATGAGAGCGTTATACCTTATTACACATAAAAAAGGTGCCATGGGGTTTATAGATGCAGTTTTACTATTTATTTATTGGTTGTACATGCAAATGGCAACGCAGGGGTACATTTTTTTACTGGTTAAATCAGATAAAAGAAGTCTGGTAAATGATTAAATTATCCGGGGTATAAGTAAAAATGATGGGGTAACCCTGGTGAATAGACAAATAAAAAAATTTCCAGATCCCTTTTAAATTTCTGCATTTAAAGTCATGAATTTGATTTTTACGGCCATTTTTAATTGTCAAGTACAAACTTTGCAAGCACCACATCAGTTTATTGATTGTGAAACGATTTGTAAAACCATCTTTTCATAATCTCTGCTGATAAAAGATACATGAGCACTATAGCCATCATAGCCACATAAAATTTTATAGGCAAAGGTGCAAAACCCAAAGTATGTGCAAATGGAAGAAGCGGAAACAGCAAAGCGATTAAGGCTACTAATAATGTGCTGCCTAATAAATATTTTCCTGGCTTGCTTTTAATAAATGATAAATGCGTTCTAACAACCAACACAATTAATGAAGCTGACACTACAGACTCAATAAACCAGCCTGTTTGAAATTCCTTTTCACCTGCTTTAAAAATTAGCAGCAGTACACCAAAGGTGAGGTAATCGAAAACAGAACTGAGTATACCAAACATCAGCATAAAACGTTTGATAAATTTTATATCCCACCTGCGTGGCTTGCTTATCCAATCGTCATCCACGGCATCAGTGGCAATAGTCATTGCCGGAAGGTCTGTCATTAAATTTGTGAGTAAAATTTGTTTAGGCAAGAGGGGTAAAAATGATAAGAACAATGAGGCGCCTGCCATGCTAAACATGTTGCCAAAATTGGCACTGGTTGCCATGAAAATATATTTTTGCGTATTGGCAAAAGTCCTCCTGCCTTCCTCCACGCCTTCTATCAAAACATTCAAATCATGGTCTAACAAAACAAGGTCGGCAGCTTCTTTAGCAACATCTACTGCTGTATTAACTGATATACCTACATCTGCGGCATGAAGTGCGGTTGCATCGTTTATGCCATCGCCCATATAACCAACTACTTTACCGGCTTTTTTAAGAGCAAGTATGATCAGTTGCTTTTGAAGGGGTTCAATTTCTGCAAACACATCAGTTTTAAGCACGTTAAACCGCAACGCCTCTACACTCATATTTTTTAACTCGTTACCAGACAGAACAACTGTATTTTTTAAACCAACTTTTGCTGCCATGCTTTTGGCAATAAGCACATTATCGCCAGTTATAACTTTTAAAGCAATTCCCAGCCCGTTTAAATTGGTAATGGTTTGAGCAATGCCCTCTTTTGGCGGATCATATAAAGTAACAAAGCCTGCAAATACCATGTCCTTCTCATCTTCTTTATGAATGGGACCATTGTTGTTCCATTTTTTATATGCTACACCCAGCGTCCGATATCCTTCGGCACTAAAGCTTTCGTACGATTTATGCAGTTGCTCTATAACTTCAGCTATAGGTATGGGTTTGCCCTCAGCGTTCTCTGCCATGCTGCATATCTCTATAATTTTATTTACGGCACCCTTAGTAATCATTTGTGCCTGTACCTCGCCTGAAACCAAAAGGGTAAGGCGTTTTCGTATAAAATCATAAGGTATCTCATCCAATCTTTTTACCGCTTTAAAGTCGGCAAGTTTAAGGGCCGCTATAGCTTCGTCAATTGGGTTTTTAAAACCCTGTTGCAGCATAGCATTTATTTTAGCTAATAGTAATACGTTATTGT
>JANPPB010000048.1:0-2092 GCA_031428295.1 Segetibacter sp.
TTTTTATCCCCTCAAAACGACCCGTCAAAACCATTATCAGGGTCATGTAACTGTCCTCCAGGACACGCAGTGGTAGGTTATCAAGGTAGAGTAGGCGATATCGTTGACCAGTTTAGGCTGATATGCGCCCCAATCAATAGCGATGGAAGTCCTGGGACACCTCTTATTACTACCACATGCTACAACGGTGGAACGAGCGGTGGACCAGTTGTTCCAATTACAGCACCTGCGGGTTCGTGGATGACAGGATTTCGGATTGGGGATTTCTCATATTACGGCAGACCAGGAACATTAACCAGCATAGAAGGTTATTCTCAATCGTATACAGATGTGATAAACGGAGGGGCAAACCGTTTTCTAAATCAAAAAATGGCTGGAGGTAATACACCTCAGCTCACAACATACCAATATGCACCTCCAGGAACTGTGCTGACTGGTATGAATTATTTTATCGGATGGGAATACTCAAACACAGTTCAATTCAAGTATCAACCCGGTGTAGCGACCAAGCTGCTTGCAAGTTTTGCTGTGACAGATAATTGTACTGGTAACTTGAATGTAGACCTTGTCGGCAATACAACCTTCACCATTGCAAATGTTGGCAGTAACCCTTTGACCATACTAGTAACAGATGCCAATGGAAACGTATCTACTTGTTCGTGGAATGTTACGGTTACTACTAATGCTTTCCGTTCTTCACAACCGGCAACCACTAAAACCAAGGTTAAACCTACGCAGGAAGTGCAAAATGTAGTAGCAAGAGAAGCCATCTACCCTAACCCTGCAACCAATACCATAAGAGTGCAGCTTGGTAAAGAGGTAACCTCTGCAAGCAACATCATCTTAGTAGATGCCATTGGCAGATTACAAACCAACATCAGCATCAGGCAGTTAAACAACAAACTTTTCGAGCTGAATATTTCTACTTTGCCAAAAGGTGTGTATATTATCAGGGCAAAAACAATTGAAGGTGATAAAACTTTCAAGTTTGTAAAATTGTAGATTTATGGTAAGAAGGGGGATCTCAAAAACCTCCTTCTTACTTTATAAACTTGAGCTACATAAAAGGTTTAGTTATGCACCGGTTAAAAAGTTACCTGTTATTAGTTATGTTATGCCTTGCCCTGCAAGGCATTGGGCAACCCAAAAGCCTGGGAGATTCCAATACGATAAACCGTTTGCTGGAAGAAGCAATAAAGTTTTTGGTTGACGATACAGCCAAATCCATCAGCTTGTCTTTAAGGGCCAGAGACATTTCGCGAAAAATTAATTACAAGAAAGGAGAAGCTTATGCCAATAAAAACATAGGTCTTGTATATTATATGCAGTCCAGGTTTGTTGAAACGCTTGACCACTGGAACGAATCGCTTAAGATTTTTACAGAGATAAAAGACGAGGTAGGTATGTCGAACCTGCTCAATAACATCGGAGCTATTTATTTTGCCCAGGGCGTTGATGATAAAGCTTTGGAGTACTGTTTAAAGGCTTTGAATTACGCTCAAAAAACGGGTGATACCCTGCGGATCGTTTCTGCCCTTACCACCATTGGCAGTATTTACTACAATAAAAAAGACCCCGTTGCCCTGGATTACCTGCTTAAAGCTTTACCCTTAAACGAAAAGCTGGGCAATAAGGATTCGTATGTAATTATAGTAGGTAACATTGGTGAAATTTACTACGATAACAAGTCTTACGACAAAGCACTTCAATTATATAACAATGCTATAAAGGCCGACAAAACATTAAGCAATACCGCGTTTGCATTTAATGGTATAGGTAAGGTTTTTTTGAAGGAGGGCAAACCGGCCGAAGCCTTATTAAACCATAATAAAGCACTTGCCATTGCAGAAAAAATGGATGATAAACTCCAGATCATTCGAAGCCTGCGCGGAATTGCAGATATATATGTGTATCAAAATAAAAATGTAATTGCCCTGGGTTACTATAATAAAGCACGGCAGATAGGCGAAAGCGTGCAGGCCAATGTTGAGTTAAAGGATATATACCAACTATTGGCATCCAGTTATAATAAAACAAATGACTTTAGTAAAGCCTACCTGTATCAATCAAAGTATGCCGACATAAAAGACAC
>JANPPB010000049.1:0-2557 GCA_031428295.1 Segetibacter sp.
ACCAGGTTTTGGTACAAGGTCCAAATCATCTCTTTGTAATAATTGAGAAATGGAATTTGAACCGGGGTATTTCCATCAACCATAAACCCCGAAAAAAAAGTAGTATACAAGTACACATGCGAAGCATAGGGGTCCATGATCTCCGGCATACGAACTACCAGTTCCTTGTTTTTTGCATATATCTTCCACACAATCCTGCGAACATCGTCGTTATTTTCAAAATGCTTGTAGTTCAGGTATTCGCCTTCCACTTTTCGTAACTCCTCAATACGCGTGGTGGTATCTTCAGTTTTACGGGGCCGAACATTTACATTGGGCCTGGTTAAAGCAGTGGGTTGCGTAATAAAATGATTGTTGGCAGGCAAGTCAACAGCAACCGAAAAAAACTGCAAAAAGTCTTCGAAGTACAAGATGGCTTTTTGCACATGGTACTCTTTTATCTCAGGCAAAGGCCAATGATAAGTGCCTTCGATAGTATTGTTAAAGAGTTGCTTCCGCTGATTTTCAACCAATAAAAACTTTTTTGAAAAATGAGCTGAACCATATTGAAGCCTGATTTTAATAAAGCCGAAAAAAGGTTTTAGAACCGGGTGAAGAAAAAGCCGAACAGTTTGTTTTTGAAGAAGATCCGTATGCTTTAAATCGGTTGATATATTAAATTCAATACCTGTTTTTTTACGTTTAACCATAAAGTAAACCAGCGAAATTGAAACGCTTAGTAATGCCAGCAGCAATAAAGCCACACCAAAAAGTAAGGCAACCTTTAGTAATAAAGTAAAAATGTCGTTATAGCTGGTGTCAATATCCTGTGGATTTTTGTGTAGAAGTTTCCAGGCCAGCGATACAGCTATTACAAAAAGAAAGAAGTATAAAGTAAAGGGTATATAAAAACTTGCCTGTTTAATTTTATTACTAAAGCCTTTTATTGTCATCGCTTCTCTTTCGGGGGTTAAGGTAAACAAAGATCACTTTACAGAAAAAAGAGAAGACTGACTTACCGTTTTTTTAACCGCCTTTTCACTTTCTTTGTGCTCTTTTAAAATGAGCGAAATTAAATCATACCAGCAGTGTCCTGCATGCCAAAGCGCTGCTATTAGCAAGGTTTTTAGCTGCAAGGACGAGACAGTATCAAACGAAATTTTTGAGATTTGGCAATGCTCCAGTTGCACTTTGCGCTTTACTCAAAACGTGCCGGATGAGCAGGCAATAGGGCGGTATTATCAATCCTCAGACTATGTGTCGCACAGCGATACAAAAAAGGGTATAATTAATCGGTTGTACCACGCCGTAAGAAACCATACGTTAAAAGGCAAACGTGCTTTGCTTGATGGGCTGGTGGGCGGGTCTGCTGCAACGTTACTGGATGCGGGTGCCGGTACCGGTGCTTTTGCTCATACTATGCAACGGCATGGTTGGTCTGTTGCGGGTATTGAGCCCGATGAGAGTGCCCGCAACACTGCTAAGCAAAATTATGGCATCGATTTACAGACACCCGAAAAGCTTACGCTTCTACCAACCCAAAGCTTTGATGTGGTTACGCTTTGGCATGTGCTGGAGCATGTACACGATTTGCACAATTACCTTGATTCATTTCATAGAGTTTTAAAGGATGACGGTACTTTGATAATTGCTGTACCCAATTACTGCAGTTACGATGCAAGGGTATACGATAACTGCTGGGCTGCTTATGATGTTCCCAGGCACCTGTACCATTTTTCGCCTAAAAGCATGGAAACCTTATTACGCAATCATGGTTTTGTAGTTACAGAACGAAAGCCTATGTGGTTTGATAGTTTTTATGTGAGTATGCTCAGCGAAAAGCATCGTGCAAAAAACGGCAACCTGGTAAGAGCTTTCTGGAATGGATTGGTGTCTAACGCAAAAGCATTGGCTGATACTAATAAGTGCAGCTCTGTTATTTATATTGCGAAAAAATCACTACAGTAGTAAGCTACTTTTTATTTAGAATAAATCTGACAGGTCTTGCCTTATTGTAGTACAGTGCAATGATATTAGAGGGCATGGTCTCAAAATTTTCTTTCAGACTATCTACAAAAAAATAATCAGTAAACTTTTTACCCAACGGTGAGTAATGATAAAACTTTGTTGGCCGGGTTTCATCAACAGCATGGTTCTCCGGTAAAAACCGAATGGTCTTTCTGCTTGTTTTGTTGAAAAGCTTTATCTCGTTGCCTGGAACGTAGCCATTTGCAAGGTTAAAAATAACCGTAAGTTTATTTACAGTTCCCTGGTATTTGGTGGTAACATATGCCTTTTGCGCAATGCCAGCCTGGGGTAAGACTACAGTTAGAAGTAGGAAAAAGACTATGAGTCCGTCAAACTTTTTCATGTAAAAATATTAAGGTTAACATTACAGTTTTACTTCAAAAACTAAAGGCCAGAGTTTGCCGGTAATCAACAGCGTTTTTTTGGTAGAGTCGTAAGCTATCCCATTCAATACGTTACCTACATCGTAATTGGGGGCTGGCTTACCCGCTTTTTGAAGCAGCCCGGTAAAATCCATCTTACCCACTACATGACCGTTTGATGGATCAAT
>JANPPB010000050.1:0-2565 GCA_031428295.1 Segetibacter sp.
GTTCCGGCTTTAATTTCGAGGCGATCCAAAAATTGATAAGATTTGGTACCCTGCATGATGTAAGAACTTTGAGCGAAAGAGGCGAGGGGTAATAAAAAAATAAAAAGTGTGCGTACGGATTTAATAATTTGCATGGATTAAGGTTATAGAACAAATTGGATTATGATGAATTACATAGTAAAGAATATACGGATTGTTAACGAATGTAAATCATTCTATGGGGATGTATTTATTAAAAATGGTCGTATTGAAAGGGTCGGTTCCTCCCTTTCAACCACGGAAAATGTTATAGAGATTAACGGCAATGGGCGTGTTTTATTGCCCGGAGTAATTGATGACCAGGTACATTTTCGCGAACCAGGGCTGACCCATAAGGCCACCATTTACACTGAAGCAAAGGCTGCTGTGGCTGGGGGTGTAACCAGTTTTATGGAAATGCCAAATACGGTACCTCCAGCATTTACTCAGCAATTGCTTGAAGAAAAATACCACATTGCTTCTCAATCCTCGCTGGCCAATTACTCATTCTTTATGGGTACGTCTAACGATAATCTTGAAGAGGTATTGCAAACCAATGCTAAGAAAAGAGACGTTTGCGGGGTGAAGGTTTTTATGGGTTCTTCAACCGGAAACCTTTTAGTTGATAATCCTTTAACACTTGACAAAGTGTTTGGCGGAGTGGAGTTGTTGATAGCTACACATTGCGAAGACGAGGCCATCATAAAAGCCAATATTGAAAAGCTTCGCCACAAGAAGGCAGTATTTGAGCCATCTGATCATCCTGTAATTAGAAATGCAGAAGCCTGTTTTGAATCTTCTTTCAGGGCGGTGCAACTGGCTAAAAAGCACGATACCCGTTTGCACATATTGCACATTACAACTGAGAAGGAATTGCAACTTTTCTCTAACATGTTGCCTTTGAAAGACAAGCGCATTACTGCTGAAGTTTGTGTACATCACCTGCATTTTACCAGTGATGATTATGCTAGGCTTGGCAACCAGATAAAGTGCAACCCCGCCATAAAAGCCCCACACAACAGAGAAGCATTGTGGCAGGCTTTATTGGATGACCGTTTAGATGTTATTGCAAGCGACCATGCGCCACATACCTGGGCCGAAAAAAGTGAGCCCTATGAAAAAGCTTATGCAGGATTGCCACTTATTCAACACTCTTTACAATTAATGCTTCAATATGTAAAAGAAGGAAAAATTACAATTGAGCGGGTTGTTGAAAAGATGAGTCATGCTGTTGCAGATTGTTTTCAGGTAGTTGACAGAGGCTACATACGCGAAGGATATTATGCTGATCTGGTAATTGCAGACCTTGCTGAAAGTGTTACGGTAGAAAAACAAAATATATTATACAAATGCGGTTGGAGCCCTTTAGAACATACAAAGTTCGATGCATCTGTAACACATACATTCGTTAATGGGCACCTGGTTTATGGAAATGGTGTGTTTGATGAGTCTCAGCAAGGCTTGAGATTGAAATTTGACAGGTGATTCATTTTCTGCATATATATTTTTCACCTTAGAACTCAAGCTCTTATTTGAATTAGAAAATGCTATTGACCGCTGTAATCCTTCACTCTAAAACCGATTGCTGAACGCAGGCAGAACAAAAATTTAAGAACAGGAATGCAAGCAGACAAAACCACGTTGAACGATCTGTCAATTTTCAACCACGAAGAAGAGCAATCCGTATTTCATCACCTCGATTTTACAACCACTGTTGGTGGCAGAGATGTATTTAGAAAGCTTCTATCATCGCCGCTTGACGATCTCAACAAAATTTATGAAACCCAGCAACTGCTTGCACTTCTTATAAAAAAACAACAAGCCTGGCCGGTTGTTATTACCAACGGTACGGTGATGGTGATTGAGAAATATTTCGATTCCCCCATAACCGATATACCCCGCGATCCAAATAATGTAAGTGCACTGTTTTATCGTTTTATCAATTCATCCGATTATTCGCTTACTAAATATTCCATAAGGCATTTTGGCGATTTTGTGCAGGGCATGCAAGCATTGATAAATATGTTTAAGGACGAAGAAGTACCCAACATATTAAAAGTATTGCTCGACAGACTTGGTATGCTGCTCAACAAACCTGTTATTGTTAACTATTTATTACACGGGCAGACCACAGAGTTATCTATGCCAAACGTATTAACGGTTGCCCACTTTTTACGGGGTCAATATCAAAATCAAACCTTTGAACTGCTTAATATATTTAGCCGGATGGATGCTTATTACGGCATGGCGCAGGCTTGTAAAAAATTCCATTTGGTGTTTCCCTCTTTTGAAAAAAAGAGTTCACCATTTATTACGGCCGAAGGCCTTTTTCATTTGTTACTACCCACACCGGTGGCTTACGATATTGAATTGGACCATGAGCAAAATTTTTTGTTTTTAACCGGCGCTAACATGGCCGGCAAGAGTACGTTTATCAAGGCCGTTGGGGTGGCTGTGTACCTGGCACATGTAGGCATGGGTGTACCGGCAAAAAATTTTAGGCTGAGTTTGTTTGATGGCCTGTTAAGCAACATACAGGTTGAAGAC
>JANPPB010000051.1:0-5297 GCA_031428295.1 Segetibacter sp.
TTGAAAACACTTTTTTCACTGAGCCTTTCCAAAACGTTCTATTAAAACAACATTTTAACCCCCCACCGGTAATTGAACCAAATAAGTATTCTCATATATTTAGAGTGAAAGCTCCGTTGCTGGCAAAAAACCAGGTAGTGGCTTTGTATGGCAGTTCATCTCTTTTAAATAAATGGCATACATCAAAGCCTGTTTTATTATCGCGTAAGGAGCATGAAAACTGGTGGACAATAAAGCTTGATTTATTTGACGAAATTTACCCCATCACCTATAAGTACGGCATTCACGATCTTTCTACCGGGCAGTTTGTACAAATGGAAGGCGATAAAAATCGGATTATCTACGATGGAGGGGCACATAATAAATTATCAGTTGTTTCGGATGGCTTTGCCGTGTTTCCTAATAATACTTTTAAAGGGGCAGGGGTAGCCATCCCGGTGTTTAGTTTAAGGTCGCAACAAAGTTTTGGGGTGGGAGAGTTTAACGATATGAAATTGTTGGTTGACTGGGCCAAAAATGTTGGTTTAAAGGTTATCCAAATCCTTCCTGTTAACGACACAATAGCCACACACTCATGGGTAGATTCCTATCCTTATGCTGCCATTTCAGCTTTTGCCTTACACCCATTGTTTTTACACCTGCCATCTATTGCAACTGGCGAAAATGCATTGCTACTGAATGGGTTGGAGGCATTAAAAAGCGAATTGAATAGTCTTGAAAAAGTGGACTATGAACGAGTATTGATTGCCAAACTGCAATTCGCTCAAAATATATATGCTACTCAGAAAAATACAGTTTTTCAATTAGCCGATTTTCAATCTTTCTTTTCAGAAAACAAACATTGGCTGGTTCCGTATGCTGCTTTCTCATACCTGCGGGATGAATTTAAGACACCCGATTTTTCAGCCTGGCCAAAATATAACCAGTACAACGAGGAGGAAATTAACAACATTGCCTCCTCTCCTGAGGGGTCGGATGATGCCATTGCATTTCATTTTTTTGTACAGTACCATTTACATCTGCAGTTAAAGGCGGCAAGTGAATATGCCCATCAAAATGGAATCATAGTTAAAGGCGACATACCCATTGGTATTTATAGAAACAGTTCGGATGCCTGGCAAGAGCCCGGGTTGTATAACATGGACAAGCAGGCGGGCGCACCTCCTGATGATTTTGCCATTAAAGGTCAAAACTGGGGCTTTCCAACCTATAACTGGCAACGCATGCAACAGGATGGTTTTAGCTGGTGGAAGAAGCGTTTTGCCCAAATGAGTTATTATTTCGATGCATTCCGTATTGACCATATCCTGGGCTTTTTTAGAATTTGGAGTATACCAATGCATGCGGTTGAAGGTGTTATGGGAAATTTTGTACCTGCCTTACCTATCCATAAAAATGAATTAAAGGAGCAGGGCATTCATTTGGATTTGCATCGATTAACCAGTCCATACATAAATGAAGGCATCATTTGGGAGATGTTTGGCAGCTCAGCCGGTAAAGCAAAAGAAGAATATTTAAACGTAAACGGTTACGAGCACTATGCATTAAAACCCGAATTTGATACACAGCGTAAAGTTGAAAAGCACTTTGCACAATTACCTGCAACAGATAAAAATCAGGAACTGAAATATGGTTTATTCAATCTTATTTCGAATGTGATTCTGCTTGAGGCGGAAAACACTGATGGACAACAATTTCATTTTCGCATTATAATGGAAACTACTCCCTCGTTCCGTTACCTGGATGGAGACACCCAATTAAAATTGAAAAACCTATATGTAAATTATTTCTTCCGCAGACAGGATCAATATTGGCGTGAGCAGGCTATGCAAAAATTACCCGAGCTAAAACGTAGTACCAATATGTTGATTTGTGGTGAGGATTTGGGTATGGTGCCCGACTGCGTTCCGGGAGTAATGAAACAATTGGGTATACTCAGCCTTGAAATTCAACGGATGCCAAAAGACCCTGAAAAAGAATTTTTCCATCCCAACGATGCGCCTTACTTAAGTGTAGTTACGCCTTCTACCCACGACATGAGCACCATAAGGGGATGGTGGGAAGAAGATGCTTCAAAAACACAACGATTTTACAATCACCAGTTGGGTATGTGGGGTAATGCACCTTTTTATTGTGAGCCACAAATAAACACCGCTATCATTATTCAACATCTGTATTCTCCGGCAATGTGGAGTATATTTCAATTGCAGGATCTGTTAGGCATGGATGGCCAGGTAAGTAGGGCAAACCCTGCTGATGAGAGAATTAATGTACCGGCAAACCCTAAGCATTACTGGCAATACAGAATGCACTTGTTGTTAGAAGAGCTGTTAAGCAATGATAATTTTAATGATGTGTTGAGAAATTATATTTTAGAAAGCGGAAGATGATTTGCCACTGATATTTGTGTAAGCCATCCCTAAAAAGGGTGGCTTTCTTTCGTTTACAATAAAATTTTTACTGGATGAAGCTTGCTTACTGGTCGTTCAATATGCCTTTTCAGCACCCTTTTACTATTTCAAAAGGAACCAAAACCCATCAGCCAACATTGATTGTTGAATTATCAATTGGTGCATTTAGTGGATATGGAGAAGCTCCGGCTATCAACTATTACAACATTACAGTTGAGCAAATGATTGCCGACCTTGAGCTGAAAAAACCATTCATTCAAAAGTTTGCTTTAACCGACCCGGAGCGATATTGGCATTACCTGCACCACTTGCTGCCACAAAACCCATTTTTAGTATGCGCACTCGATATGGCCGCCTGGGATTTATGGGGTAAAATGCAAAAATCACCCATTTACAAACTCTGGAATACCAGCATTTCCGGACCATTGCCCATGACTGATTTTACTATTGGGATTGATAATATTGAAACGATGGTTTTAAAATTAAAAGAAAAACCCTGGCCCATATACAAAATAAAATTGGGTACGCCGGATGATATCTTCATTGTGGAAACCTTACGGAAACATACAGATTCAATTTTTAGAGTTGATGCAAATTCTGCATGGTCTACAGAGGAAGCACTACAAAAAATACCCCTGCTGGCTAAGTTAGGTGTCGAGTTTGTAGAACAGCCTTTAGATAAATCTAATTGGGAAGGGATGCGCATCTTGTATCAACAATCGGAACTTCCATTAATTGCAGACGAAAGCTGCGTGTTTGAACAGGATGTAAAAAAATGCCACCATCATTTCCATGGAATAAATATTAAACTAACAAAATGTAGTGGGCTTACCCCTGCCAGAAGAATGATACGGGAAGCAAAAGACCTGGGATTAAAAGTTATGATGGGTTGCATGAACGAGACCACCATAGGGTCTGCAGCCATTTGCCAGTTTTTGCCACAGTTAGATTTTATTGATGTTGATGGTCCGCTTTTGTTGAAACAAGACCTGGCAACAGGGTTGTATTATGAGTTCGGAAAAATACTACCTAACCCTGGTCCGGGCTTAGGCATTCACGTTAACTTTCCCCGGTAGCTTTCCCTTTATTGGCTAAATCTCAAAATTAGACCTGTTAACACAGTTGTATTACGATAACGGAAAAATAGTACCTAATCATCGGTCTGGCCTTAGGCTTCACCTAAAGTTTTACACTTCACTTCCATTTATTGGCTAAATCCCAGATTGGGACACGGTTTCCTTTCAAAAGACTTTTTAATATAATTTATGGAAAAAAAAGATTGAAAATCAACTGATTATATTTTGGCACTAATGTAGTATTATGTCTGTAGCACCAATAAAAATTATCTCTATGATAGGAACCTTTACATTATCAGAAAGTAGATTGATCGAAAACTGTATCAGCGGTAATAGAAAATCTCAGAAAGAATTATACGACAAGTATGCTCCAAAAATGTTTGCAATCTGTTTGCGGTATACCAAAAACCAAATGGACGCCGAAGATACATTGCAGGAAGGTTTTGTAAAGTTGTACAACAACCTGCATAGATTTAGAGGTGAAGGCTCGTTTGATGGTTGGGTACGCCGCATTTTTGTAAATACTGCCATCGAGCACATTCGTAAAAAGAACCTGAACATTACCAATGGTGAGGGTTTAGAAAACAGCATTGCTGATAAACATAAGTCACCGTTGGATAATTTATATGAAAAGGACATTATTAAAACTTCTATGAAACTGAGCGAGGGATACAGAACGGTTTTTAATCTGTATGCAGTAGAAGGCTTCTCTCATAAAGAAATTGCCAATCACCTGGGCATAACTGAAAGCACCAGCAAATCTCAATTTTCAAGAGCTAAGGCTATATTGAGAAATGTAATCACCAACAAAGCAAAAAAGAAAGAACCCAATTTTGCTTAACATTAATAGCAGCAAAACCATCATATAAAGAACCTCAAATGGTTCTTTTTTTATTGATCCCTCATTCCTAAAAATGGCGAATGCAGCTCGATTTTAAGTAAGTCAATCTGATAAATCTGATACTAGAACCCACCATCAACAACTCATCAGGATAACAGGCTTTGCCTTGCTAAAAATTCAAGCTTTAAATTTACATCAATAAGTGTTTTGGTAAGTTTCACATTGTCTTTCCTAAGCCTATACACCTCGTAAGCCTTCTCTATGTAAATGCGAACATCCTCATCGTTCCAGGGCTTGGTTAAGTATTTATAAACCTGACCGCGATTTATGGCATCTATAACAGCATTAATATCTGTATAGCCTGTAATTAAAATTCTTATGGGGTGAGGGAAATCTTCTTTTATAGATTCAAAAAACTCAATACCTGTCATTTTGGGCATCCGTTGGTCGCTGAGAATAACGTGGATGTCCTGGTGCGAAATAATCTTCCTTCCTTCCTCAGCAGACTCGGCGGTAAAAATGTTAAAAATTCTTCTAAAGCATGCCCTAAACGATGTTAGGTTGTGTGCTTCGTCATCTATATAAAGAACGTTGATTTGCTGGCTTGATTGCAACACGATAAAAGTTTAAAAGGGTAAAAATGTTTTTATCACAACGATCAATGAAATCGTTTTATTGTGCTGTTAAAAAAAATATCTTTATAAATCTGTTAAACCCGCTGTGATACACAAACCTTTATACATTTGTGCCCCCATGCAAACCTATTTACGAATAAGAGCTTTTAGGGCAAATGATGATCCTAAAACATGTGCCAAATTTATTGAGGGGCATAGTAAAGTGTTGGAAAATCACGGTATCGGAAAAGTAACTTCCTCAAAAAATAGCTGGGCCGATAGTCCGGCAGTATTTGTAATAGTGGTTGAATCGCAGGATGGAGAACGCATGTATGGGGGTGCACGGGTGCATGCT
>JANPPB010000052.1:0-4055 GCA_031428295.1 Segetibacter sp.
ATGGCTGCTACTTTATCGCGAAATAATTATGATGTAAGACCTATTTTATACCCAACCGTACCCAAAGGAAAAGAGCGGCTTCGCATTATTCTTCATGCTTATAATTCGCAGCAGGAGTTACATCAATTATTGCAGATACTATCTTAAGGCTTTTTAATATCGCCTTTAGTTTCGGTGCCTAAAAAAATTCTATTTTTAGGCACTAATTGTTTCTTATGAGATTTGTTGCCCTTAGTATAAGTGCGGTAGTAACCATTGCCTTAATTGTTGTTTTAAATATCCAACTTCCGGTTGGGGGAAGCAAAACCCCCCGGTTGGGCGAATTTTTAAGTCCCCGGCATGGCTGCTGGCAAAATGCTGAACCCTTTAATAAAAGCTTTAATGCAGCTTTAAAATTTCCAAATTTAAAAGGCAACGTAAAAGTATATTTCGACGAGAGACTGGTTCCGCACATTTATGCCGATGAAGAAAGTGATGCCTATTTTGTTCAGGGCTTTCTGCATGCAAAGTTCAGGCTTTGGCAAATGGAATTTCAGACACACGCTGCAGCAGGACGATTGAGTGAAATTTTAGGGGCAAAGAGTGGTGATAAGAATTTTGTCAACATTGATCGTTTTTTTAGAAGATCGGGTATGGTATACGGCGCTGAAAAATCGTTGCAGGAGTTAGAGGCCGACCCTTTGATTAAAAAGCAAGCGGATGCATATACCGCCGGAGTGAATGCATATATAAAAGACTTACCCGCCAATCAAAGACCGTTAGAATATAAAGTGCTTGATTATTCCCCAGAGCTCTGGACCAATTTTAAGACTGCCTTGTTTATGAAATACATGGCCTGGGAGCTTGCAGGAAAGGGTGATAACGACTTTGAAATGACCAACGCGAAAAATGTTTTTTCTTCTACCGATATTGAAAAATTGTACCCCGTTTTCCAGGACAGCGTAGATCCGATTGTACCAAGAGGAACCGTTTTTTCTCCACCTACATCATCTGTAACTCCACCGGCTGGTGCTGACTCTTTATATTTTGCTGCCGGGGATTCCATTGAGCCAATCATCAACATTAAACCCGACAAAAATAATGGCAGTAACAATTGGGCGGTAAGTGGTATTAAAACAAAAAGCGGTTCACCAATTTTATGTAACGATCCGCACCTTGGTTTAAACATGCCTTCGCTCTGGTTCGAGATGCAAATAAGCACTCCGGGTAATAATTGTTATGGTGCAACATTTCCAGGGGCGCCTTCCATAATTATAGGCTTTAACGATAGCTGTGCCTGGGGTGTAACAAATGCCGGCCGCGATGTGAAAGATTACTATGAAATTAAATGTAAAGACAGTACCATGCAGGAGTATTGGTACAATGGTCAATGGGTGAGGAGCACTTTTAGAAATGATACAATAAAAATAAAAGGTCAGCCAGACTTAATTGATCATATAGCAATGACTGTGTTTGGGCCTATTATTTATGATCACAGTTTTCCCAATAAACTAAACGATCATAAATATTATGCGGTTAGATGGAAGGCACACGATGCCAGTAATGAAATACTAACCTTTTATAAACTTGACCGGGCAAAAAATTACAATGATTATTTAAATGCTATTTCAACATTTGAATGCCCCGGGCAGAATTTTATTTTCGCCTCTAAAAGCGGGGATATTGCCATTCGCCAACAGGGACAGTTTCCTGCCAAGTGGTTGCGCCAGGGCGATTTTATAATGGAAGGGCAGGATAGTAATTACCAATGGCAGGGCTATATTTCGCAAGCCGAAAACCCTATGATGTTTAATCCTGCAAGAGGTTTTGTAAGTAGCGCCAACCAGGTACCGGTTGATTCCACTTATCCTTATTACATGGGTGGTTCTTTTCCCTCATACAGGGGCATGATCATTAATAGAAAATTAGCTGCACTAAACAATATTACAGTTGAGGACATGAAAGAGATGCAGACTGATAATTATAATATTTTTGCAGAATATGCCCGCAAGGTGTTACTAAACTACCTGGATGAAAGTAAACTCAATAATACAGAGTTGGGCTACCTGGCCATCCTTAAAAACTGGGACCTTAAAAATGATGTAGGTGAGCAGGGACCAACTATTTTTAAAATATGGTGGGATCAAATGGAAGTGACCACATGGGGCGATGAATTTGCACAAACCAAATTGCCTTTAAAATGGCCCGATGAAAGCACTTTACTCGAAAGCCTGTTAAAGGACAGCACATATAAATTTGCTGACGATATACGAACGCCTGGTAAAGAAACCATTGGAGACATAGCTGTTTTGTCGTTTAAAGAAGCAGTGTTGAAACTGGTTCAGGTAAAGAAAGATAACAAGCTTGAATGGGGGGCGTTTAAAGAAACCGGTACCCGCCACCTGCTCTCCATCCCGGCATTTAGCAGGTTAAATTTACCCATTGGTGGTGGCGACCACATTATTAATGCCGCTAAAAAAGATCATGGGCCAAGCTGGCGTATGATTGTTTCGCTTACTGAAAACATTGATGCCTATGTTGTTTACCCCGGCGGGCAAAGCGGCAACCCCGGAAGCAAATATTACGATACGTTTATTGATACATGGGCCGCAGGAAAATACTATAAATTGTTATTTATGAACCGCGAAACTGCCGAAAGTACTGACTCTATGAAATGGACAATGACATTTGTAAAAGGTTAAATCAAACTACATGAAGTTTATCTCTTCTATATTACTTACTGCCTTACTAAGCTTTGCCGGTGCATTGTTTTTTCCCTGGTGGATTATAGCTATTGCTGCGTTCGTAGTTGCATTGGTTATTCCTCAAAAATCCGGATATAGTTTTATTGCAGGTTTTCTATCCTTGTTTTTATTGTGGGGAGTGCAGGCATTTTATATTGATACTGCCAATCATCACATTCTCTCAGAAAAAGTTGCCCGCCTGTTACCTTTGGGGGGTTCCTTTATTGCCCTGATTTTGCTGTCTGCTTCTATAGGCGGTCTTGTAGCAGGCATGGCAGCTTTAACGGGCAGCCTTGCCCGGAAAATGGGTTCATAATCGTTTATTCAACGCTAAAAGTTTATGTCAGCCGTTTGCAAAAGTTCTTTTTATTGTTTCCTGATCTTATGTATATCCCTGACGGCTCATGCACAAAAATTTAAGCTCTTAGGTAAGGTTAACGACAGCAATCTTCAGCCTTTGCCTTTCTCTTCCGTTATAGTTAAGGGTACGGCTATGGGTACTTCCGCAAACAGCGGCGGCTATTACAGCCTCGATCTTATAGCTGGTACGTACACCATCATATTTCAACACGTAGGTTTTAAGTCTGAAGAAAGAATAGTAAATGTTACAAAGGACGATGTGTACCTGAATGTTGTACTTAAAGAGTTGCAATACGATTTAGGTAACGTTACTGTAAAAAATGGAGAGGATCCTGCTTATGGTATTATTAGAAACGCCATTAAAAAAAGAAAAGAATACGAGAATGAGAATAAACAGTTTACTACTGATGTGTATATAAAGGGGTTGTTGCAATTACGTGATTACCCTAAGCGTGTCTTAGGTAAAAAAGTTGATTTTGAAGATGGAGATACCAGTAAGCAAAAAGTAATTTTTCTCTCCGAGACTGTAGCACGATACTCTGTAAATACTCCAAAAGAAAAAGTAGAAGTATTATCTACCAAAGTAAGCGGTCAAAGCGATGGATTTGGTTTCAGCAATCCGCAAATCGTTTCGTTTTACAAAAACAATATTGACCTTGCTAACTTAAACCCACGGGGGTTTATCTCGCCGATAGCCGACAATGCCTTAAACAATTACCTCTACAAGTTTGAAGGAACATTTTTCGACAACGGGTTAATGATCAACCGCATTAAGGTAACACCTAAGCAAACCTTTGAACCGTTGTTTTCAGGATACATCAACATTATAGAAAACACCTGGCGCATACATAGTCTGCAACTTTCGCTATACAAAGAAAGCCAGATGCAGTTTGTAGATACCCTGGTAATAGAACAGTTATTTACGCCATTAAAAGGCACCTGGGTCATTAAGCAGCAAACTATTTTTCCCTC
>JANPPB010000053.1:0-22180 GCA_031428295.1 Segetibacter sp.
GTAAGCTGTCCTGAACTTGATTTTTTAGTGGAGCAGGCAAAGCAATTTGCTGCAATTATAGGTAGCCGGGTTATGGGTGGCGGATTTGGCGGCTGTACCATAAACCTGATTAAAACCAGCGAATGGTCGGCAGTAACACAAACCATAACTGCTGCCTATAAACAAGCTTTTAACATTGATGCTGAAGTATATGATATGGCTTTGAGTGATGGAACCTACGAAGCCGTATAAAATTCCTTTCCCCCTTAATAATGTTACATGGCAAAATTTTCGATTAAAGTTGTTGCATACAGCCAGCATGTACAAGAGTGCGACCTTGCAGGTATAACGCATGGGCCTCAACTTAACGATAAGAGTAACTACTTGAGAACTTAATACATGTCATGGGTTCAAGATGTTTTGATGATTGCTATTTTAAAGCTGATTTGTTGGTATAAAAGTTTATAAGAGAACAAATTCGTGGCCTCCCTCTCCAAGAGGAGAGGGAACGAGGGTGAGGTCTTAAAAGGCGCATGGAGAGCTAATAGTAAAAGAGTGCAACCCCGCAAATATGACGGGGCAGGCAGCAAGAATGTTGATGAATATTATAAAGCTTGTCACCTAAAAGCTTTCCTTAATTTTTTACTATCCGGGTATTAGTCTTTACAAACAGGCAATCATGCTTATTTCAACATTAACACCTTTGGGTAAGCCTTTAACTGCTACCGTTTCCCGGGCGGGATAATCGGCCGTAAAATAAGAGCCATACACCTCGTTTACCGGGGCAAACAAACTCATGTCGCTCAGGAAGATGGTAGTTTTGGCTACATGGTTAAAGTTCATACCTGCCTGGTGTAATATAGCTTCAAGGTTGCGCATACATTGGTGTGCTTCCACCGCTATATCGCCAGCCACCAATTCGTTAGTTTGCGGATTTATAGGTATTTGTCCGCTTATAAACAAGGTATTATTTACAAGGACTGCCTGGTTATAAGGACCTATAGGTGCAGGGGCATTGGGAGTATTTATAATGGTTTTGCTCATAAATTTCATTAAAAGACCAAGTTGATATATTTTCCTCCAAGTAACAAACCTAATTTCGCCGCACAAATTTAATAATGCAGGTAGCCGTAATTGCAGACCAACATTTAAAAGAGCATTTTAGCCACGAAGGCCTGTTACAGGTCAGGCATTACAGTACAGCAAATGCTATTAATTTTTCGCCCGAGGCCATTTTTTATTTATTGGATGAGGCAACATTGCCCGGGGTTATAAGTGTTTTATCGGACTTTAATTGCCCCGTAATTGTAAATGCTGTTAATACCACATTAGATGCCTTGCCATTGCGGTTTTCGAGAATAAATGCCTGGCCGGGATTTTTGCAGCGGAGTTTAAAGGAAGTGGTGGCAAGCGAAACAGATATGGTATTTTTGAAAGAACTGTATGATTTACTGGGATGGCAATATAGATTTGTTGCAGACAAGCCGGGGATGATAGCCGCCCGGATAATTGCTATGATTATTAACGAAGCTTGGTTTGCTTACGCAGATGGTGTTAGTACACAGGAAGCCATTGACCAGGCCATGAAGTTGGGTACCAATTACCCATACGGCCCATTTGAGTGGGGTAACAAAATTGGGCTTGAAAAAATTGTGACCTTATTACTCCGATTGTCTGAGGAAGAAAGCAGGTACGCACCGGCCCCTCTACTGCTAAAAAATGTAAACTGATGGCCTTAATCTTAAATATTGATACCGCAACAGACCATGCATCGGTTGCCCTTTGTAACAATGGAAATTTGATTGCATTAAAAGATAACCCCTACCAGAAAGAACATGCTGCCTTTGTACATGTAGCTATTGAAGGTATGTTGAAGGAGCATGATGTTTCCATTAATGAGATAGACGCTTTTGCCGTTACCTCTGGCCCTGGCAGCTATACCGGCCTTAGAGTTAGTATGGCCGCTGCAAAAGGGTTGTGCTACGCACTTCAAAAACCTTTGATATGCCTTAATACTTTGCAGGTAATGGCTTGCGCCGCAAAAATAATGATTGTTGAAAATGGGCTGCCGGTTTCAGACGAGCAACTGTTGTGCCCCATGATAGATGCCCGCAGAATGGAGGTGTTCATGGCCATGTACAACATGGATATGGTAGAAATAGAACCTACCATACCAAAAATTTTAACAGCAGAATTTTTGCAATATGTTGAAAATAAACACGTTTATTTCTTTGGAAGCGGAAGTAAAAAAATATTTAACCTTCAACAAAACAAACTGAATATAGTAGATGTTATAAGTTCTGCCGCACATTTAGGGATGCTTTCAGAAGAATTCTTTAAACAAAAACGCTTCTCGGAAGTGATCTATAGCGAACCTCAATATTTCAAAGAATTCTATTCAGGGGTGCCAGGAGTACATATTTAAAAAAGAGGAAGCTACTTTGATATATTTTTAATTTAAAATATATTTACTGACGATATTAAACCCCCCCCAACCATGATTAGTTCTTCACAAAGCATTATTATCTCGAGCAAGGAAGATAGTAATCCGATTAAGTTAGACTTCCTGCATGTCAAAAAAGCATCTCTCATTCTCAGGGCTTTAAATCACAAGTTGCGACAGCAAATGATTAAACTTTTAGATGAAAGTGAACGTTTGACGGTAACAGAGATTTATGTGAAATTGAGATTGGAGCAGTCTGTAGCCTCTCAACACCTGGCTATTTTACGCAGAACCGGAATTGTAATGACCCAACGCGATGGAAAATTTATTTACTATGCCGTTAATTACAACCGCGTTGCCGAAGTGAACCAGTTTGTAGAAAACTTAGTGAGTAAGTAGTTTAGGATATTACCGATTAGATGAATAGAGGGTGCTCATTTTTGGGCATCCTTTTTTATGTCTATCAATTTATTGGTATTGAATGTAGATGGGTGTAGGTATTAGTTTTAAAACATCCTTAGGTTGCATTTCAACCGGGTCGGTTTTGGTATCGTTCTTATAAAATATTTTAAAACCTGCCCATTGTACTGGTTCACGGTTAATAAACCATTCGTAGGTACTAAGTTTTTTTTCGCGGTAACCCCACCCGTCCATATCCATTACAACCTGTACCTCAGGCCGTAACTGTATGTCTTTATAATTTTCAACCATCTTTTTTGTAAAACGGTGTATTACTAAAATTTTAGGAGGAAGGTTATAGGTGTTTACTAAATCTGCCAGGTATTGCGTGGCATAATTAATATCGGCAGCATTGTACGATCCAATGCGGGTACCCGGCCTGCTACCTGTTTTCATCGAAAACTCAGGGTCTATGCCTAAATGAACATTTGGTTTCTTAAGGTACTCCTTCAACATGGGTATTTCTCTTTGCAGCGTACTCAAGCCAATTTGTAAATCAATAAATACCAATCCATTTACTCGTTTGGCCATTCTTAAAACGGTATCTATTTGTGCAAACGGCATACGCAGGGTGTACTTGCCTTCTCTACCAGGGCTTTTTTGAGCCGTTGTTGCAATGTAATGCAATGCAGGAATTACTGGCAGCATGGTATCGGCCTTCTGCCATTTGCTAACCTCTCCCTCAAGTTTTTTAAGCATTTCATCCTCGGGTAATTCACCCAAAATGCCCATGCCTTTTGATAGCAGGTTGCCATAAAAAGCAATTACTCTGTAAAATGGAAAAATGGCGCCTTGCTTAGGATAAACCGCTTTAACAGGCCACCTTCCTGAACTATCGCCGTTACTGATGTATTTAGCCAGGCGATCGTATGTAGCCCTATCATAAGCCTTGTTGGTATTATGTGGGGTGTCTGCCGCAGCGGTTTTTATTACTAGCTGATGCAAAGTGTCGGTTGGCTTTTCCGTTTCTGTTGAAGTAACCTGGGCGCAACCAATTGCCCCCAAAAACAATATAAAAAAAAGGTAGGTTTTAATAGAGGTCATGGTATTTTATTTGATGCGTGTTTTTTTTATTAAGGTAAAGTGTTTTCCTATTCCGAAATACTATGGCAAAATCTAATACTTAATGCATTGTAAATTGCATCCTTATTATCTTCTGTGCTTATCGAAGATTAATATTACAGGATCGGTGGTTAATACCTGATATTAAAAAAGTATCCTTTAGCTGATTGATTTTTGATTATTATGAATGAAAATAGGCATTTAGCAGATTCGGGGAGTGGCTTTGACCATAACAAGCAAACCGAATTATTAAAAAGATCGCACCAGCAGGCAGGTATAACTGGCTGGGAGTATCACATTCCCTCCGGGTTACTTATTTGGATGGATCCGTCAGGTAATTTGTCGTCTCTCAACATAGAAAGAAATGCTTTAATAGCTACTGTAGAGTTGTTTGGCAATATTTTAAACGAAGATGTGAGCCTGGTTACGAATTTTTTGGATGAAGCACTGCGCTCCCATTGTTCAACAGTTGAATACCGTACCAAAAACACCGGGGGTCTTCAATATTACAAAGCTGTTTTCAAATTGTTACATGACGATACCGGAGCTGAAAAATTTATTACGGGAACCCTACAAAACATAACAGCGTTTAAGAAGGTTGAAAACCAAGTAAAGCACATAAACGAAGCCTTTCAGCAAAGTGAAGAATTGGCCAACCTGGGTAACTGGCAGGTTAATTTGTCCTCTGGTCAATACAATTATTCGGGTAACCTTTACAAGATTTTTGGTGTTGAAGAAAATCACTTTTCCCCCGGCCTTGAGAGCTTTTATAAATATGTACATCCTGATGATAGGGACATGATTTTTTCATCCGACTCTATCCTGCATCACGCAAAAATTCCTCAACACAGTAATTTTCGCATAATTACTCCTGCGGGGGAAGTGAAGCATATAAAAAGCATTACCAGGTCCACAGAAAATCATTGCGGTGATAATATTATTTTAGGCACCATACAGGATATTACCAGGGAGGAAATGTTAATGAAGCACTTGGGTGAAAAGAATTCGTTGAATGAAATGATCTTTGAAAACAGTATCGACTATGTGTCGGCCTTTGACCATAATTTAAACGTTACAGCCTGGAACCGTAAATGCGAAGAGAAGTTTGGATTGCTGCGAAAAGATGTAATGGGAAAACATGTATTGGAAGTTTTTCCAGGCAAGGAGGGATTACTATTCAAGGAAGATCTAAGCCAGGCTTTACAGGGTAAGACTATTCATCGCGAAGAAAAGTCAACTGAAAATAATAGCTTTTACGATGTATTTATTTCGCCCATAAAAAGTTCTGATGGGTTAATTTTCGGCGTACTCTGCATTTCGCATGACCTTACTGCTATTAAAAATGTTACCAATAAACTGGTAGAGCTCAACCACTTGTTAAAACATAAAAATGACCAGTTGGAGCAATCTAATAATGAGCTGGCATCCTTTAGTTATATTGCCAGTCACGACCTGCAGGAACCTTTACGAAAAATACAAACGTTCTCCAGCAGGATCATCGAAAAGGAATACCAATCGCTGACACCACAGGGTACAGAGTATTTTAAGCGAATGGACCTGGCAGCCAAACGTATGCAGACCCTCATTGATGACCTGCTTACCTTTTCCCGTACAAACACCCAACCCAAAAACTTTAAAGAAGTAGACCTTAACCAAATACTTGAAGAGGTTAGGAACGACATAAAAGATACCATTTATGAAAAGCATGCAACGATAGTATCGGACCACCTCCCGGTGGCGAATATTATCAGTTATCAATTTTACCAGTTGATGGAAAACCTGTTACTAAATGCTTTAAAATATAATAAACCGGGTATACCTCCCCATATTTCAATTACCTGCTCCTCTTACGAATCAGATTATCAAGGTTCTAATGCAGACTTAATGAAGGGTACCTATTACAAAATAGATTTTAAAGATAATGGCATCGGTTTCGACCAAAAATATCATCTAAAAATATTTGAATTGTTTCAGCGATTACATGGTAAAAGCGAATATCCCGGTACGGGTTTGGGGCTTGCAATTTGCAAACGCATTATGCAAAATCACAAAGGTGCCATTGCCGCAAAGGGTGTTTCCGGTGAGGGTGCAACGTTTACGGTTTACCTGCCTTTTTAGTAAACATAACGCATGACAAATAGATGTTATTGAAATGTCTTCAAGGGCTAAGGAGACCACCCATAGAATCGACACAGGCAGCGGTGGTATATCTGCAGGCAGCGTTCTATGCGGTTCCTCTAAACAATAATGTATTCTTTTTTTAGCAACGATCCTTGTCATTCAAGTATGAGAAGGAGTATTATTTTTTACGAAATATGCCTATTAGGATTGCTTTATATAATTGGGTTTAATCTGCTATATTTAGTTAAATAACACCTCTTGTTAAAAAAGTCTACAATACAATTATTGCGCTTTCCTTTCTCTTATTTTTTAATGCCGGTGTTTTGGTTTTCTTTAAGTTTTATTCAGCACATTAACTGGCTGAATGCCCTTATTATCTTTTTAATTTTACACTTGTTAGTCTATCCCTCAAGCAATGGTTACAACAGCTATATGGACCGAGATGAAACAAGTATTGGCGGTTTAAAGGACCCTATGTTACCTACACGCCAACTTTACCGGGTAACTGTTTTTTTAGATGTTGTTGCGGTGTTGGCTTCGCTGATTATATCAACCTGGTTTGCCTTAGCCATATTGTTATACATTGTGTGTAGCAGGTTGTACAGCTACCGCGGTATTCGTTTAAAACAATACCCTATTACAGGCTATCTTATTGTAATAATCAACCAGGGAGCACTCACCTTTTTTATGGTGTATCATGGGGCTTCAAAATTAGTAACTATGGATATGCCGTGGCAAGGTGTGGTGGCTGCAGCTTTTTTGATTGGTGGCTTTTATCCTATCACCCAGGTATATCAACATACAGCCGATGCCAACGATGGCGTTGAAACAATTAGTATGTTGGCAGGCATAAGAGGCACGTTTATTTTTTGTGCTGTTATGTATGCTATAGCCCTGGCTATATTGTTTTTATATTACACGATCACCCAACAAATAGAGTCGTTTTTGGTTTTACAGATCTTTTTTATACCAATACTCGTATTTTTTATACGTTGGTTTTTTAAAGTTTGGAAGGATGACAGCCAGGCCAATTTTACCTACACCATGCAAATGAATTGGTTGGCAAGTACCTGTACCAGTTTGGCATTCATCACCTTAATTATACTTCAACAATTTGGCTAATATTATTTCCATAGGCACCGCAGTACCAAAGCATAAACACGACCAGGAAGATATTCTACACTTTATGCAAAAGGCCTTTGGTTTAAATACTGATGAAAAAAGAAAGCTCGCATTTCTATACCATCAAAGCAATATAAAAACACGCTACTCTGTTATACCCGATTTTGGTCAGCCCGATGCTGATTGGTCATTCATACCTAAAGACCCCTCATCTCCCTTTCCGTTACTTGATAAAAGAATGCAATTGTATGCAGCGCATGCTTTGCCTTTATCTGTTGCCGCAATAAATGATTGTATTGATGGGTTCATTTACCCATCACAGATTACGCATTTAATTACCGTAAGTTGTACTGGCATGAGTGCTCCCGGTTTGGATTTGGAGTTGGTTGAAGCTATGGGATTGGCAGTAAACGTTAACAGAACCTCGGTAAATTTTATGGGTTGTTATGCTGCCATACATGCATTAAAGTTGGCAAAGATGATATGCGATACACAGCCAGATGCTAATGTAGTTATTGTGGCAACGGAGTTGTGTACCCTTCATTTTCAACAGGAGTTTACCCTTGACAATGCTGCCAGCAGTTTGTTGTTTGCCGATGGCAGTGCAGCAATATTGGTGTCTGCAAAAACTACTGCACCAAATACCTTATCGTTACGATCGTTTTACTCGCAAATATCATTTAAGGGTAAGAACGATATGTCGTGGCATATAAGCAACAAAGGATTTTTAATGAGCCTCAGTGCCTACATTCCGCAATTGATACAGGAAGATATTTCGGCACTGGTTGATAATGCATTAGTCAATGGAAACCTTACTACCGGCGATATCACCCACTGGTGCATTCATCCCGGAGGCAAAAAAATATTGGAGGTAATACAAAAACAAATGCATTTATGCGATTGCCAACTGACTGATTCCCGGGAGGTATTAAGCAATTACGGAAACATGTCTTCGGCGTCGGTGTTGTTTGTTTTAAAAAGCATGATGAGTAAAATGAATGACGCACCAGCCAATTTATTTGGTGTTGCTTTTGGTCCGGGCTTAACCATGGAAACATTTATTGCCTCCAGTGTATGAAGCTGAGGGAACGATCAAACAAAAAGGAACTGCTCGACAGGGACGATATTCCTTTCGATGACATCGTTATCAATATGAAGGAATTGAATTTTATCAATACCTGGCTGGGAGGTCATAAAATAAGTAAAGAAGGTTTAAAGCAATTGGCTGGAAATAATAAGGCACTGACCATTTGCGAAATTGGCTGTGGAGGTGGAGATAATTTGGTAGCGTTAAACCATTGGTGTCAGCAGAAAAATATTAAAGCAAAGTTTATAGGCATCGATCTTAAAGAACCCTGCATTGCGCTGGGCAATACACATAAGCCACTTTTAAAAAACACTACCTGGATTGTAAGCGATTACCGGAATGTTGTTTTTGAGCAGAAGCCCGATGTTATTTTCTCCAGCTTATTTTGCCATCATTTTACCAACGGGCAATTGATAGAGCAGTTGCTATGGATGCAACAAAACAGTACCATAGGTTTTTTTATAAACGACCTGCAGCGAAACCCTCTTGCGTATTATTTGATTAAAGCACTGAGTTTTCTTTTTTCATCTTCGTACCTGGTTAAGAACGATGCACCGCTTAGTGTTGCACGAGGTTTTAAAAAGAGGGAATGGCAAAGTCTCTTTCAATCTGCAAACCTCTTACAATACCAGGTTGATTGGAAGTGGGCATTCAGGTACCTTATAACCTATAAGCATGGCTGAGAGTAAAGCTTTTGATATTGCCATAATCGGCGGCGGCCTTGCCGGACTTTGCCTTGCCATACTGTCTGCCGATAAGGGCTACAAAACCATTCTTTTCGAGAAAGAACAATACCCTTTTCATAAAGTGTGTGGCGAATACATTAGCCTGGAAAGCTGGGATTTTTTGCAGTCGCTGGGCGTTCCGTTGCAGCAGTGGGATCTCCCCATTATTAAAAAACTCAAAGCCACAGATGTCTCCGGTGCGGAGTATTGTTTTAATCTTGACCTGGGTGGTTTTGGTGTGAGCCGTTATAAGCTTGACAATTTCCTTTATCAATTGGCGGTAACAAAGGGAGTGACGGTAAAAACGCAAACCAAAGTTTTAAATGCCGTTTTAAACGATGACAGATTTGAGATTGAAACAATTAACGATAAATATGTTGCAAAGCTTGTAGCAGGATCGTTTGGTAAACGCAGCAATCTCGATGTAAAGTGGAGCCGTCCTTTCGTTTTACAAAAAAAGGGTAAGCTAAATAATTACATAGGCGTAAAATACCACATCCAATTCCCCACCGAACAGGATACCATAGCCTTACATAATTTTAAAAACGGGTATTGTGGTATGTCGGCCATAGAAGATGGCAAAACTTGTTTATGCTATTTAACCACTGCTCATAACCTGCAAAAGGCAGGCAATTCTATTGCAATGCTTGAGAAGCAAATACTTGGAGCTAATCCTCAACTAAGTAAAATATTTGCAGGTGCCACGGTTTTGTACAGTCAGCCGCTTACTATATCGCAGATTAGTTTCTCCAATAAAAGCCAGGTTGAAAATAATATATTGATGTTGGGCGATGCAGCCGGCATGATTACCCCTTTATGTGGCAATGGAATGAGCATGGCAATGCATAGCAGTAAACTGGCTTTTGAAAGTATGGACCCCTACTTAAATAATAAACTTACAAGGGTGCAAATGGAGGCCGCCTATAAACAAAAATGGCAAACTCATTTTGCTAAAAGATTATGGGTAGGCAGGAAGGTGCAGCAATTGTTCGGGGGAAATTATACCACTGCCTTATTCTTAAAATTGATGAAACGTATTCCGGCTCTTGCCTCGCAGGTAATAAATGCAACTCATGGCCAACGTTTTTAATTCTACAAATACAATGTAGCTAAAAAAGTTTGGGAGGTATAAATGGTTTAAACGCCGCGCATGGAAGTCTTTTTGCTGGTATAACTGTCTTCGTTGATAAGAGGAATATCATTAGGATCTCTTGTGCGGTGGTTTGCTGCTGAATCAACAAATTCTTCTGCAGCCGCTCCACCCTGGCCATTTACTATATCGTTCTGCTCTTCTTCATTTACAACCTCTTCGGCCTGCTGAACCTGTGAATCTCCTGAGCTGTTAAGCTCATCATTTTGTTCCACTTCAGTGTTCCCTTTATTATCTTTTTCAGGAGTTTTTGGACCAGTTGCGTTGTTAACCCCGTTAAATGTGTTGGTGGTTTCCATAACAAGTATTTTAATCGTTTAACAAAATGTTGTTCAAGATAAGGTAAAGTTTAAGGGAAGAAAGTAAGTCTCAGGGCTTAAAATCATTTCAAGAAATTATCTATCTGCATGATAGAGATAGGTTTTTCTATAATATGCAAATGAGTATTATTAGCATATAGTTTGGTTAAAGGCTTATTAGCGCTGATGAGAAATAACTGGATCTCTGGTTTTTCAGCTAAAATATTTTTAGCAGCCGGCCAACCAAGTCCATCAGGTAGGTTGTTATCCAAAATTATAATGTCCGGATTTTTTGACTTGAATTCGTACAGACCGTCCTCCAACGTATGCGAAATACTTACTTCACAATTTCTTTTAGTCAGATAAAATTGCATAAGCAGACAAAAATCGACTTCATCATCAATTATCAATACTTTCTTCTTATCCATAATGCATGCTCTTAAAAAATGCTGCCAGTATTAAAAAAACAATAAGCATTTAAAAGTCTATTGTATTACGGGGGTATATGTAGAAACAATTTCTCATTGAGGTTGCATTACATAAATAGGAGAACTGAAAACAATTGTTATCCTGTTTGGCATGCCCTCCTTCGCAAACCCCCATGTTATTAACGAAAAAGTAGTAGGCTGATTCATGCATTTTAGATTTTACTTCTAACATCTTCAGTTTTATGTAACCTATCCAAAATTTAATTGCGCCTGGTAATCGGTAAAGTTCATCACTTAGAAGGGAGAATTTTTAAGTGGCATCAATTTTGCCTATCTGTCAAAAAAATAGCAATGATGAAAAGACAATTAATGGGTATGATCGTTAGCATGATCGGTTTAAGTGCAGTAGCGCAGAAACAAAATTTATCGTTTGGGCCCACCGCTGGTTTTGGACATGCCTGGATGTCGAACACTACAAATGGAAAATATAAGCCGGCTGGTAATGTTGGGGTGTCTTTACTTTATAGTTCCACTCCACACATAGGGTTTGGTGCCGATTTAAAGTATTCAATTGAAGGCAACAGAACTCAAATCGGTGTTCAGTAAACAGAAAACACCTTGAATTGTGTTAGGATACCTTTAAAAGTGATTTACTTTTTTGGTGAATATGGCGATCGTATCAGACCTAAAATTGCTGTAGGTCCTTCGTTTGGTATTTTAGCAGGTGGTAAAAAAGAAGTAACCAACAACCACACGTTGGTTAGTAAGGCAGAAGCACAAGACTTATACAAGGGCTTTGATGCAGGAATAGGAGTCTTAGCAGGTTTAAACTATCGTTTGATAAGAAATACGTGGTTTGTTTGCTGAGATTAATTACTATAATGGTCTTACCAATATTAATGAACTGGCTAATCTCAATAACAAGAACAGAAATTTAGGATTGAACATAGGTGTCAATTTTGGGATTGGAACGGCTACAAAATTTTCTAATTAATCACACTTAAAACAAAAAAAATGAAACATTTCAACAACAAACTGGGCTTAGCTATTATACTCAGTGCCGGATTAATAGCAACCGGTTGTGGTAATTTAAACAAAACGCAAAAGGGTGTAATTATCGGCGCAGGTGCAGGTGGAGCCGTTGGAGCAGGCGTTGGTAAGGCTGCAGGCAATACAGCATTAGGTGCTATCATCGGTGCAGCAGTGGGTGGTGCCACCGGTGGCATTATAGGTAGAAAAATGGATAAACAGGCAGAAGAAATGGCAAAAATACCCGGTGCTGAAGTTAAGCGGGTAGGAGAAGGAATTAATGTCACCTTTGAATCAGGCGTTTTATTTGGAGTTGATCAATCTGCATTAACCAGCGGTGCCCAATCTAAAATAAAGGATCTGGCTACCATTTTAAACAAAAACCCGGATACTTATATATTAATAGAAGGTCATACAGACAACTCTGGTAGCAATAGTCATAATATGGCATTATCCGAAAGAAGGGCTAAATCCGTATCTGCCTTCTTAGCGAACCAAAGTATTACTAACTCAAGATTAAAAACTGCATGGTATGGCGAAACACAGCCCAAGGTTGCAAATGATACTGAAGCTAATAAAACACAAAACAGAAGGGTAGAGTTTGCTATTTATGCTAACGAAAAACTGGTGGAACAAGCTAAATCCGAGGCAGGAAATCAATAAGATAATTTCTTATTCTATACAAAAACCAGGTTTATTCAATATTCAGAGGCGTTATGGGTGCAAACCTGTAACGCCTTTTTCTTGTTTGTCATAAGCTAAAGACCAAGCCTTGTTTATGCTTCAGGCAACCGCAAATACAATCCCCTATACTTGGAAAGACATCCTGAAAGCCATGCTTATTCTCCAGGCAACCACAAATACAATCACCCCTACTTAACATTAGGAGTTTGCAGAAGGGCTTTTATAAGCATAAAAAAAGTGCACGGCACTGCACTTGAATAAGTTTTTCGCTTATAAGTTATACTGACTTTCTTCCACCAATCAAAGAAATAAGGAAGAGAACAATAAACACAAAGAACAGGATTTTTGCAATACCTATTGCTCCCGTATATATTTCGCCAAATCCAAATACTGCAGCTATAATAGCTATGATTAAAAAAGTTACTGTCCAGCGTAGCATGATTGAAAGTTTTAAGGTGATTAATAATTTGATTTAAATATTTAAATAATCGTACCAAATATTATCCTGTCATCATGCTATGTACAGGCTGTGTTTATACAGAAATCATTTTCTTCAGGCCATATTAATTCTGCATAATTGTTTATTAGCTAAACTTTTAGTCACTTAAAATGCCTTTCCTTTACTTCTTCAATCTTAGGTAATCTATTTTTATTGGGATGTACGACTTGATCAAAGATCCACAAATGACATTTTACAAATTCAGAACTGATGACCTGTGCCTTAAAACTTATTTTTGTTCGCAAACTAATGTTGCTGATTAGATAAGCCCAAAGGGCTGGAATAAGAATAGCCGTGGGTGAAACCCACGGTTGAAATGCGATTTTTTGCGTTAGAACCCCGGATGGGGTTCAATGTATAACTTGTTTGAAATTCAACCCCAGCCGGGGTTGTATTGATAAAATGGATTTCGTTTCCCCGGGTGCAACTTGGGGCTATTAACATTTAACCCTTTCAGAATTAATTATGATTAATGATTTTAGTTTGCGAAAGGTCAGGAGTTCTGAAATTAAACGAAGTGTAAAATCCGTAATCAGTATATGAAAATGTATAACCCATTATAAATTAGATTCTTACTAAAATACCACTCGTATAAAGACGCTATTTTTTGTATTTTTCGCAATCATGGGGAAATTCTTCTACAAGGCCGGTTTAGTTTTGCTCTTAATTCTTAGAAATTATTAAAAGAGAATTTAATATTCATACCTAAATAATTGATTTATAAGTAGGTAAATATATTTTTTCACTCTTGAGAGTTTGGTGCTTTAGTTGAATAATATCCTAACACCGATTAACCCTAAAATGTGAAGACATGTTAAGTCAAATCCAAACCCAAAAACAACAATTAAAAATCCTTCCTCAGCAAATACAAATGCTGAACATTTTCCATCTTAATGTTTTAGAGCTCGATCAACGAATACAGGATGAAGTGGATGAAAATCCCCTGCTCGAAAAAAACGATGAAGAGGATAGTCAAAATGCCGACAAGTTTGCAAAAGAAGCAGTACAGGACTTTCAGGATTGGGAGGAGCATGGGTATGATGATATTCCTGATTACAAAATGGAATATGAGAACTACTTCAACAGCGAGGCGGTGCCTAACATTCCTATTAAAGCCAGCACCGATTTTAGAGAGGTACTTAAAGACCAAATACGTTATATTGAACTTACGCCCAGGCAATTGCAGCTTGCTGATTACATTATAGATTGTTTGAGCAGCAATGGTTTTTTATTGCAGGATATAGATGGAATGGCAGACGATCTCTCTTTTAAAGAAGGAATGATTGTAGAGCCCGAGGAATTGGTAGATGTGGTAAAGGCCATCCAGTTGCTGGAGCCTGTTGGTATAGGTGCAAAAAATGCACGGGAATGCCTGTTGATTCAGTTGCACCGTTTAGACAAAAAGGGCCCCGATGTAAAAAAGGCCATCCAATTATTGGAGCAACATTACAGCGACCTCAGCCATAGAAATATGGAAAAAATTATGGATGCTCTCCAGATTGAGCAAGATGAGCTGAAGATTATTTTAAAGTTGTTGTCTTCTTTAAAAATGAAACCGATTTTGGAAGAAATTGAGGGAAACCTCAATGTTAACAATAACATTCTTCCAGATTTTATTTTAACGGTTAACGAAGAAGAAAACATCGAAGTCAATCTTTTCAAATCCCGTTCTTCTTCGCTTTATATCAACCAGTCGTTGATGGAAACCGTACACAATTCTTCTTTGAAACGCGATAAATCGGCCACTCAATATTTAAAAAGCAAGCTTAACTCAGCCCAATGGTTTGTAAATGCTATTAAGCAAAGAGAAAGTACTATGATGCAGATTATGAGGGCTATTGTTGAGCTGCAGCGGGAGTATTTTATATACGGGGATGTTAGTTTATTAAAACCCATGATTCTTAAAAATATAGCCGATAAAGTAGGCGTAGATATTTCAACGGTTTCCAGAGTAACCTCAAATAAGTATGTGGATACCCCATTTGGTATAATTTTGTTGAAAAATTTATTTACCGAAGGCATTATAAATAAAGAGGGCGAAGTAATAAGCAACCGCGTAATACAATCTGCAATTGAAGGAGTTATAGAAAAAGAAGATAAAGCTAACCCCTTTACCGATCAGCAATTAGTAACTATATTAGCAACCAAGGGAATTATTGTTGCCCGGAGAACCATCGCTAAATATAGAGAGCAATTACAAATACCGGTTGCACAACTACGTCGCATGTGGGCTTAAACTTCCTTTTTATTATTAAACCTTTTTCATTTTCAAAACTTATTAATGAATCGAATTCTTGTTATCGACGATGATGTGGACATGTGCTTGTTATTGAAACGCTTTCTTACAAAAAATGGATATGAAGTAGTATTGACACATAGTGGCAAAAAAGCCATTGAAGAGTTAGAGCAGCACGAGCCAAATCTTGTATTGTGCGATTTTAGGCTTGATGATATAGATGGGAAAGAATTACTGATAAAAATCAAAGAAAAGTATCCGCACACTCCTGTCATTATAGTAACGGGTTATAGCGATATAAAAGTGGCAGTGGATGTAATGAAGCTGGGTGCATACGATTATGTTACAAAACCATTGTTTCCCGATGAAATTTTATTAAGCATTAGGAAGGCATTAGAAACAAAACCAACCGCAACACGTCACGAAATTAATATCGGCACCGCTCCCCAGTCGGAAGATGACGCTAAAAAAGGGAAAATAAAAACCATTACCTCGGGACAATACATTTTTAGCGACAGCCCGGAGTTTAAGGCAATACTTAAGCAGATAGACCTGGTAGCACCTACCAATTACAGTATTTTAATTTATGGCGAAAGTGGCAGCGGTAAAGAAGCCATTGCACAGGAAATTCACAAACGCAGCCGCAGAAAAGACCAGCCATTTGTAGCTATTGATTGTGGAGCCTTGTCGAAGGAATTGGCAGCAAGTGAGTTGTTTGGTCATGAAAAGGGATCGTTTACAGGCGCTTTAAATCAGAAGATAGGAAACTTTGAGATAGCCAATGGTGGAACCATTTTTCTTGATGAGGTAGCCAACCTATCATACGATATTCAAGTGGCATTGCTGCGTGTGGTGCAGGAGCGTAAAATGAGACGCATTGGTGGCAACAAAGACATTGACCTTGATGTTCGCATCATTATTGCAAGCAACGAACGTTTATTGGATTCTGCCCGCAAAGGCAAGTTTAGAGAAGACCTCTACCACAGGTTTAACGAGTTTAGTATTGAAGTGCCCCCTCTGCGGGAACGCAAGCATGATATCATGATTTTTTCGAAGCATTTTCTTAAAATTACCAACGACGAGTTGGGTAAAAACATAAAAGGCTTTTCGCCTGAGGTAGAAAACATTTTTAAAAATTACGTATGGCATGGTAACCTGCGTGAGTTAAAGAACGTGGTAAAAAGAGCTACGCTTTTGTGCGATACTGAGTACATCATGCCTACTGTTCTTCCTTTTGAAATAACCAATTACGCCAAGCTTCAGTTTGATGAAACACCCGAAGAAACTTCTACTGTAGTTCCTTTATTTGTGCCCGAACCTGAGCCTGCACCTGTTGCTTCTCTTGCGTATGCAGCTACAGCTCCGGAGCCGGTTTATACCCGACAGTTTGAATTGAACGAGCATAGCCTTAAAGGAGCAAGCATTGATGCAGAATACGAGTTAATTGTAGAGGCATTGAGAAAAGCGAATTATAATAAAAGTAAGGCTGCTAAAATTTTAAATGTTGACCGCAAAACCTTGTACAATAAAATGAAACAGTACAAGCAGTTCAACAGCGATCTGTAAAACAAAAAGTGCAACTGCTGGAAAGGCTAATTAAATAATTCCGGTTCGGTTTTTCTGATCAAAATCCTTAAATAAATCTTCACTGTTTTTATCTCATTTTACTCATAAACCAAAATATCGGTATAGTATTTTGACTTATGTTTTTTAAAACAAAAGTAGGTATGTCAAATGTGGATCAACCACTGAAAATATTAATTGTAGACGATGATGAGGATGATTATTTTATTACCTCAGACTACATTATGAGCATTCCCAATAAAGAGTTTAAAGTTGATTGGTCGTACAATTACAACGATGCAATTAGTAAGCTCACCACACATTTATACGACATTTATTTTGTGGATTATCGCCTGGGTATTAAAACAGGTATGGACCTTTTAACCGAGGCTATTGCGGCGGGTTGCGAGGCGCCTATTATTTTACTTACCGGTAAGGGAACACAGGAGATTGATGTGAAGGCCATGGAAAGTGGTGCTTATGATTACCTGATAAAATCAGAACTAAATACTGAAAAGCTGGAGCGCTGCATACGTTATTCAATGGAACGTGCCTCCAGCATACAGGCCTTAAAAGCAAATGAACGTAAGTACCGTAATATGTTCGAGAAGTCGAAGGATGTTGTTTTTATTACAACCAGCGATTTAAAGATTGTTGACATTAACTATGCTGCAACAGAATTATTGGAGTACGAATTAGAAGAGCTTCTGTGGATGCCGGTTACCGAATTATTTAATAACTCTAAAGACCCCGTTTATTTTACAAAAATTTTAAATGAGTTGGGGGAGATTAATGATTACGAAGTAGACCTGTTGGCAAAGGAAGGCGATGTGAAAACCTGCATAATTTCTGCCAGCTACGAGATAAATAACAATGGCGACAAATATGTACAGGGCATCATTCACGATAATACCAGCAGAAAGAGGGCAGAAAAATCGGCTCTGCAAGCGGAGAAGTTAGCTGCTACCGGACGCCTGGTTCGCACCCTTGCACACGAAGTGAGAAATCCTCTTAACAATATCAATCTTTCGGTTGAGCAATTGATGGAGCAATACAATGATTCTGATGCACTGGTGTATCATGAGATCATTCAGCGCAACGGTAAAAGAATAGGGGATATCATCACTGAACTGTTGAATTCATCAAGGGTATCCTCTCAAATTAAAATGGAGCCTATGCCCTTGCAGGATGTTTTGGACAATGCCATTGCTGCTGCAGAAGACCGGCTGACTTTGAAAAAAATATACCTCGAAAAAAAGTATCCTGAAACCCCTGCTATTTCCCTCATTAATGAAGAAAAAATAAGGATGGCGCTCCTTAACATTATTATTAATGCTATTGAGGCAATGGAAGAGGAAAAGGGAAAACTGGAGGTAATGTTATCTTCAACAGATGAGGAGCATGTTTTGGAAATAAAAGACAACGGCATTGGCATAAGCGAAGAAAATATGCAACGTTTATTTGAGCCATATTTTACTTCAAAACGTAATGGTATGGGCCTTGGGCTTGCCTCTACACTCAATATTATACAATCGCACAATGCACATGTTGAAGTAAAGTCTGACCTGGGTAGGGGTACTTCGTTTATTATAGGATTCAAAAAAGCCTGAGTTAAACCCAGGCTTTTTATAGCTTCATTAAAAATTAATATTTATAGGGCAATCCTTTCTTAAAAACCATGTTGCAGCCCATTTGCAGGATTAAAATCATAACTGGTACCATTGGGTTCGTTATAGTCCATCAGCTCATAAATAAAGTTTTTAATCCTGCTGAGCAGGCTGTTATTTTTCTCCCTGCTGTAATCAAAATATTCCACCTTTAAAATTTTAACGCAGATAAGTAGTTGGCTGTTTAAAGCTTTGTCTACCTCATCAGCCGATAGTTCCAGCGATAGCAACTCTTCTGCATCCGATATGATTCTTCCTTTGCCCAAAATGTTAAGGGCATAGCAATTACCTTTCTTAAAATACCTTAAAGTTGTACTGAATTCTTTATCTATTTCGCTAAGGAAATGCCGTGGCCGCGAGGTGTAAAACCAAATACATCCGTTCTCGTCTACGTGGTCGGTTACAATTAGGCTATTCGGTAATTTTAAAACGCTGGTTGTGTGGCAATGCATTAATGCTACCCGGGTATCGTTAATGCAATTTGTAATAAATTGTAGATTTTTATCAGTATACATTCGGTTTAATTATACCAACATATACTTCTAAAAGTGTACCATTTTTTTACGTCCGGAGTATTGATGACGTGGGGAACTTCTTCTACATGAAAGTTATTTTTTGAAGTGTTAACTTAAAATCGGGGTCATGTGATTTACTTTTTTAAAGTCATGCTTATAGTTTTCAAGAAAGGATATTATAGCACAATGTCTTTCTTTAATTTTTTGGAAAACGGGGTAAACATAATCCTCATTTGTAAGAGAGCCAAGGGCCTCATTAATACGTGCAATAATAAAGTGATGATCTGCGATGATGTGCTGAAACCAGGCATAACATCCTGTAAGCGCTGGTGTGGATATTAGCCGTGTTTTTTCGAGGAAATTATTTATAGAGAGATTGATTGACAGGGCCTGGGCCTTTAAAAACGCCGTAATGTCTCTTACATTCTTCTTCAATTCGTCATACACAGTTTCCGGTACTTCCTGTTCGGGTACAATAGGCAAACAAAGTAAAAGATTTACTGTCTTATTCATCAACACATATTCGTCGGCTAACAATTCATCAAGATGTTGGCGTATGAAGAGGGGTATAATTGGAGTGGATGGTTCTTGCAATAATATCATAGGGTTCTGAAATGTAATTCTATATTATAAAAAATAATGCCTGAATACAGAAGTTTAAATGAGGAATAGCTAGTGGTGTTATGAATTGTCTTTGGTTGCGTTTGCAACCTTCTCCATCTTTCTCAATCGCCTGGGCGAAATTTCCAGCTCCTTTGCCTCTTGTTTTATGATGAATACAGCGGTCTCATTGGGTACAATGCCACCGCCAAATTCAAGCGCATAAACCTTGGTAAATTCGGCTCCAAAATATAAAATGATAGAAGTGTAATACACCCAGGTTAAAATGATTACTACGGAAGCTGCTGTACCGTAAGTAGTTCCCAGTTTTGAGTTGCCCAGGTAATAGCCAATTGCAGATTTACCAATCAGGAATAATATTGAGGTAAAAAAGGCTCCAACAAAGGCGTCCATCCATTTTATTTTTCCATCGGGCAACACCTTGAATATAATGGCGAATAAGAGGCTTATGACAGCAAGCAGCAACACAATGTTTAATCCGTATATAACATAAACCATCGTGTCAGGAAAAAACCGGGTAAGGCGCTCATTTAAAATATCCATTAGGGCATTTGCCACTAACGATACGATTAATAAAAATCCAAGGCTAATAATAAGGGAGAATGAAAGCAGGCGGTTCATTAATAATTTAATGAAGCCCCTTTTTGGTTTTGCTTTTAACGACCATATGTAGTTAATGGAATCCTGAATTTCAGCAAAAATTCCGGTTGCACCAATCACCAATACAATGCCTCCTATTATGGCACCAATGGTGCTATTGTTGGTTTTCTGAATATTCTGAATGATCTCCTGGACTTGTTTAGCAGCATCGCTTCCTATCAATCCCCTGATCTGCCCATACAGTTTGCCTTCTACTGCGGCTTCGCCTAAAAAAATACCACTAAGCGATAAAACAATAACCAGCAGTGGGCCTATTGCAAAAATGGTGTAATAAGAAAGTGCGGCACTTAACTTAACAGCATTATCTTCTGAAAAAGCTTTGGCTGCTTCTTTCAACACATAAAAAAACTTCCCAAAAAACTTTATTATCATACATCACTCGTTTAGAAACCATGCCTTCATTTGGGAAAGACCTTTGAAAGCGTTGTAACAAAGTTATATGTGGATTTATTTACTCGGCATTTTGGTTATTTCAGTTTGCCTGTTCCAATTATTGTGTGCAATGGTAGTTCAATAAATCATTGGCATTATTTTTTATAAAATATTGTAAATTTTTTACCATGAGAAGTATCCTTTATATCATCGCAGTTATCCTTGTAATAGGATGGTTATTAGGTTTTTTTGTTTACAGAGCGGAAGGTCTTATTCATGTTCTGATAGTGCTTGCTGTAATCTCTCTGTTGATTGGATTAATGCGAAGAGCTTAGCATTTTGCCTATTCTGTTCAACAAGTTTTATTGCTGTCAAACAGATACTATTCCTCATCTATATATACAGCGTTTTTATTTAAAAAAGCTATAGGTCGTATACCTGTAGCTTTCTTTTTATGTAGTCATCATGTCGTTAAACAAGCTTTCCTTTCAAATGAGTCTACGTGTTGCATAAACTCTGAAAGTTTTACATCTGCATACGGGCCGTATGCATCCACCAATGTTCCTTTGAGACCATCATTCGTTTCAATTACATACATAATGGTATTATCATTGGGATCCGACTGTCCTTCAAACCTAAAAAAATTCTTGACATGTACTTCTTCAGGATTGTATATCCTTTCTGTTTTTAAAGATTTTAAACCCATGTCCATTATTTTAAAGTCATCAGTATACCCATCAAGAACCATCCTGTTAAGGCATAGGGCCAAAGATTTCATATGGGGAACTTCATCGTTGTTTACCATATAATCTTGTACTTCTTCCATAATAAATAATTTAATGTGCCTGGTTATGCTACCTGATACTACCTGTTTTATAAAACAAGCTATATAAGGTAGAAACAGGACAAATGAGGAGTTCACTTGCCCTGTTTAAAAATCAATTCCTGTAAGACTAGCTCACCTTCTCATGCATGTCGCGATAATTTTTTATCAGGTCATGCGAAGTTTTAAGATCACTTTTTTGATTGGCAATCAACTGGCGGATTTCGGAAGTCATGTATGAATCTGATTCTAACGCAGCTTCATATGCTTTTTGAGCTACGTCTTCTCCAAACTCGCAATTCTCTAAAACGCTCTTTCTGCTATGACCACTTACTGCAGCTTTAAGGTCCATCCATACACGGTATGCTTTACCTGACAGGGTAGTACTGGTTGTTGCATCTTCGCCTAAACGGGCAACTTCCTGTGTTAATTCGTTTACATACTTCATACTTTGATCCGCCATTTGCTTGCAAATTGCTTTAAGATCAACGTCGGTATCTTTTGTTTCTTCAAGGGCTTTTTGATAGCCTTCAACACGGTCGTTATTAATTTTGATCAGGTCGTTTAAAATACCTGCAAGTTCATCTTGGTTTGCCATGATAATATGTTTTGTTATTAAATTAAGTTTCATATCTA
>JANPPB010000054.1:0-4278 GCA_031428295.1 Segetibacter sp.
CGGTAACGGATTTTTTAGCGGACTCCAAAAAACTTTCTTTATCAATTTCATATAGCGGTAAAGGTTTTAAAAAAAGATTATTTCCTACAGTATTTCCAGAAGCCTAAACAAATTGATATAAAAATAAATTGCCCGCAATCATTTAAGGCTAACGGCTGGTAAAACCCATAGCCACCATCATTGCCTTGCAAAATTCCTCACTTAAAACAAATAAAAAACCAGGCCTGTAAAAAAGGCCTGGTTAAAAAATTAAGCAAGCATCTTTTGTATGCTTGCATACATGGTTTTGATTGTACCTGTTTTGATGTTGGGTGTTTTTCAATAACACCTGAAGCCCCAGGCAAAGTATGAGTCTTTACTTTTGAATCTGGTCGTTTACAATTTTGGCAAGCTCAAACATTGAAATTTTCTTATTAACTCCAAAAACAACCAGCAGCTTTGCATCTGCATTGATCATTCTTCTATTGACTTTATCCTGCAAACCATTCTTCTTAATATAATCCCATATTTTTTTAATAATCTCCGTACGTGGCATTGGCTTTTTACCAATAACCTCCGCAAGAGAATTGCTTACTGTTAATGGAGCCATGAAAGCAGCATTGGGGTTTCTTTTTACTTTTTTTGGTGCAACTTTCTTAAGCTTAACCGGTGCCTTTTTTTGAGGTACTGCTTTCTGAGGTGCTTTTTTTGGAGGAGTAGCCTTTTTAGCTGGCACTGCTTTTTTTGGTGCTGCTTTAACTGACGTTTTTGTTGCTGCTTTTTTAACAGTTTTTGCTGCTGCTTTTGTTGCTGCTTTTGCCATAACGGTTTATTTTTTTATAGTAATTGTAATAAAGCCTGGCCGGTAATGCTCCCCGGTTTTACTCTGCAAGAGTGGCTTCTAAAGCATTAAGATACATAAGATGTCATTATATAAAATTAAAAATGCCGGATTGTTTTTTTATTGGGCAAAAACGATGAAAAAGGGATAAGAAAAAAGGCGTTTTCAAGGGAAAAACACCCTAATATCAATCGCCGGTTTCACTTTGGCTGCCCATTCAAAGGTTAGCGTTTATTGTATAAAAAAGGCTGTAGCGCTTAATAAGTTGTACACCTTTTGTAAACCATTTTTTCATGCCCTCAGCAAATCCTTTAAATGCTTAAGTCTAATTCTAAAATCGGGGAACTACATTTTTTTAACTCCTGTTACCTTATACGTGAATTGGCAAAGAATTGAAGCGCCACATTACAAGTAACTTCTCACCCTTCAAACCAGCACGTTTAAAACCTTCAGGTAATAAACTACAGGCAGGGAGTTGTGTGGAATAAACAAAACATTGAGATAAGATCAACCATAAAGCATATATCCTTCAAAATATTCTCTTGTAAAATGAATGAGGCCGAAGACCATATCAAACAATTTTAGGATCATTTTGTAAATCTTCCCGACATTTAAAATTCAAACCTTTACCTACTATGCGTTTTATTAAATTGATCTCAACCTGCCTGGGAGTGAGTTTTGTAACTACACTCCTGTTTGCAAAAGGCATCTATACGCCGATTTTTATTGATCATGTAACAGCAGATACTACCAAAAAAGATTCTGTTACGTACGAAAAGTTTAAAGACCTACCCCTTAAGCCGGCAAGGAAGATTAAGCTGGTTACTACAGAGGGCACCTGGACCTCGCTTGATATTAGCCCCGACGGTAAAACCATAGCTTTTGATATGATGGGCGATATTTTTACTATGCCTGCAACCGGCGGACCCGCTACTCAACTTACCAAAGGTTTACCCATCGAAACGCATCCCAGGTATAGTCCCGATGGCAAACGCATACTTTTTACCTCAGATCGCAGTGGCTCCGACAACCTATGGTCTATTGATATGGAGAAAAAGGATACACTCCAGCTTACCAAAGAAACCAACATGGATTTTCCGAGCGCAGCCTGGACACCTGATGGTGATTACATCGTGTATTCTAAAGGAAGACGCATACCTAAATTATACATGATCCACAAAAATGGCGGAGGTGGTACGCAACTGGTTGAAGGTCCTCCCAACATGAAAACAATAGACCCTGCGGTTAGTGCCGATGGCAGGTATGTATATTATAGTATGCGCAATGGTTCATGGAACTACAATGCCCAGTTGCCGCAATACGAGATTGGCGTATACGACCGGGAGAATGCAAAAATAAATTCCATCACCTCCCGCTATGGCTCGGCCTTTACGCCGGTGCTATCAAAAGATGGCAAATGGATGGTATACGGAACCCGTTTTGAAGACAAAACCGGCCTTGTGATTCGTAACCTTGGCAATGGTGACGAAAAATGGCTGGCATACCCAGTTCAACGCGATGAGCAGGAGTCAATTGCACCTATGGGAGTGCTACCCGGCATGTGTTTTACTCCCGATAGCAAAGCATTGCTTGCATCGTACGGAGGTAAGATACATAGCATACCGGTTGATGGAAGTACAGCAACCGAAATACCTTTTTCTGTTAATGCCGATCTTGAACTGGGCGAAAGGCTGGATTTTAAATATCCTGTAAGCGATACTACCCATGCCCTGGCTAATCAAATTCGCGATGCCGTTCCTTCGCCGGATGGCAAAATGTTGGCCCTGACCATATTGAACAGGTTGTTCATAATGGAGTATCCCAACGGCGTACCCAAAAGAGTTACAGCAAACAATTTTATTGAAGCACAACCTACCTGGTCGCCTGATGGCAAATCGATTGTATTTACATCGTGGTCAGCAAGTGGAAGTAATTTGTACAAAGCAGATGTATCCGGAAAAATAAAACCGGTGGTGCTCAATAAAACGCAGGGTTTGTTTCAAAATCCTGTATTTAATAAAGCAGGCGACCGTATTGTTTTTGTAAAGAGCAGTCAGCAAAATTTTAAAAATGCCATAGGACCCAGGTACGATGACTCCGAAGATGATCTTTGCTGGATGCCATCGAATGGTGGAAGCATCACTACGATAGATCGGTTGGGTAACCGGTACAACCATCACTTTGGTAAAGAGACCGACAGGATTTACCTGAACAATTCTGCGGGGAATCTTATAAGCATTAAATGGGATGGTACCGACGAAAAGATACATGCAAAAATTACAGGCATTACAACGTACGGTACAAGCGTAACTTACGCAAAAGGCAAACCGGTATTAAATGATTGCCTGTTACAGGAGACAGACGAAACAGATGCAAAGGAAGTTAATCCTCCCTCTATTGCGGGACAAATTAATATTTCTCCCACCAATGACCGGGCTTTGGCACAGGTAAATAACGACATATATGTATTGACTATACCACGTATCGGCAAAACGGTTTCTATAAGCCTTTCCGATGCTGCAAATGCGCAATTTCCTGCACGAAAACTTACAGAGATTGGGGGTGAATTTGCGGCATGGGAAGCCGATGGAAAAAAGGTGCATTGGAGCCTGGGCAGCACACACTTTGTATACGATGTTGAAGCTGCTGAAGTCTTTGATGACAGTGTAAGAATAGCCAATAAAGCAGATCTAAAAAGAAAAGCAGATTCAATTGAGCTGGCGCTGAAAACAAAAAACATTCTGGAACCAGCTTCTGACAGTGTAAAGGCTGCAAGAGATTCTATTGCTAAAAAGATGGCAAAAAAAGATGAGCCCCAATACCTGGCTAAAGAGAAGGATGTGATCTTTTATTATAAGAAAGACCTGCCAAAATCAAGTGTGCTTTTTAAAGGAGCAAGAATTATTACCATGAAAGGTGAGGAGGTAATTGAGAATGGGGATGTACTGGTAGAAAACAACCGGATTACGGGCATTGGAGCAACCGGAACACTTAACCAGTCGCCAATTACAAAAATTATTGACGTAACCGGCAAAACCATCGTACCGGGTTTTGTGGATGTACATGCTCACATGTGGCCAAGCTGGGGTTTGCAAAAAAACCAGGTTTGGATATATGCTGCCAACCTCGCCTATGGCGTAACCACCACACGCGATCCTCAAACCGCAACTACCGACGTGTTAACCTATGCTGATATGGTGGATGCAGGAGATATGGTTGGTCCCCGTGTGTACTCAACAGGGCCGGGCGTTGGCTTTTGGAAATATAATGTAAAAGACTCATCGCAAGCCAATAACATTTTAAAACAGTATAGCAAGTACTACCATACCAAATACATTAAAATGTATTTAACAGGTAACCGCAGGCAACGTGAGTGGATAATCATGGCTGCTAAAAATCAGCAGTTGATGCCCACCACCGAAGGGGGGCTTGATTTTAAATTAAATCTTGCCAACCTG
>JANPPB010000055.1:0-6010 GCA_031428295.1 Segetibacter sp.
TCAATCTTTCTTTTACCCAACCATCAAATTCATTCGTTCTTATAAAATCGCCGATAGAAAAAATATTCTCTGGTTTGTTGCGCAGCTCTTGTATTTCCTGTTCATCAGCCAGTTTTGCAGCTTCGTCAGTTTTTCGGTAGGGCCTTGTTTTTTTCTCTAAAAGAGCCAGGCGAAAAGGGGCTAAAGAATTTCTATAAACATCTTTAAATGTTTTGTTCATCCCAAATGCGAAGGTCATAAACAAGGCATCCTTTGCACTCAAAGCAAGGTCACCATAGTATTTCAAGGCATCAAGGCTTTTACGTGGACTAAATAATACGGAAGTCCCTTTGGGCAAGTTGAGTGGCGGAATTGAACTGATGCCTTCCACCAATGTTGGTAACGTTTTATTATCAGGATCTTTTTTGAGTTGTTCCCAATATTGTAAATACAAGGCTGCCGTAGCTGCTTGTTCCACTACATGAGCCACGTTGGAATGACCAAAAATCCCTCCATCCGAAAAATTTGTTCCACCTGTCCAAACAGCAATTGGTTTGTTTTTGTCCAGCTTCACAATAAACTTATTGTGAGAAATTGCTGATGGAAAAGAAGTTCTTTTGGTGCTATGTGATGTTAGTCCAAATTTGTTTACCAGGGCGGTATTATTAACACCAGGAATTTCTCCTTTGGCGTCATAAATAATTTTAATGTCAACACCAGTTTTTATTGTATTACTGATCACCTGTAATAATGGTTCGTAATTAAATTCATACGCAGCTATTCGTAACGAATGTTTGCCCGGCTTGCACGAGGTAATAAACGCTGTCATCGCCTCATACAAACCTCGCGAAAGCCATTCAAATGCTTTATTATCTTTTACTTTATCAGGAGCCACATCGCCAAATCTTCTTACATACTCCTGTGATGCTGCTGTGCCGCGGTTAAAATAAATATCCTGGTCTCCTCCTTCGGGGCTTTCAGTTATAACTTTTACAGTACATGCTGCAAAAGGTTTTAGTTTTTTGGGTGTCCCTTTTAATGCAGTTACTGTATAGGAATACGACATGCCGGGCTTAGCCGAATAATCTGCCCATTGAAATATCTGGATGGGTTGTTTATTGGTTGGGTATTGAGCCCCTGCAGGAAAACCGGGGTCTGTCTCTGCAAAACATTTCATCCCTTCCAAAAATTTTGCTACTCCATTTTCATCACTGCGCAAAATGGAAAAGCCTAAAAGCCCTTTGCATTTTGTTTTTGCTAAATCAAAACCCAGGGTTACAACATAAGTGCCTGCAATTGCATTTACTTTTAAGCCTTGATTAGTTTTGGAAGTTCTCATGATGGCTATTTTTTATATAATTATGAATATGTTTTTTCGTTGCAGCTAACAAACTAATATCTAATACGAGACGATAGTTTTAAAATGCTCTTAAAAAATTAAGCAGTTCTTCTTACAATTCAAACAGATATTAAAATAGTCAGGTTTTACACTCAGTGGTTGTATACGTTCATCAACTAAAGTTTGCAGCACTTACCTTGCATATTTAGAAGAAATTTCTTTCATTTCTTTTTGAAGGAACCCTTGCAATTATGGTGGTAATGATAAAAGATTTGTCTACCACTCCCTCAATCGGACCCGCTCATTAAAAATTTATGAACGAGTGTTGTGGCAAGTATTAATTGGTTATTTGCTTGTTATTGCTAACCTTTTTCAATCTTAACCCGATAACATAAGCTGTTTTGTTTTTGCATGTTCTGAATTTCTGGTTCTGTAGAATTACTGTCTCAAAATTTTTAAGAACTCTATCCATGGACCAGTTTGGTCTTTATACTGTTTGGCCATGATCCTTGAGATCTGAGATATATGGTCAAGGTCGTGTACTACCCAGGTAGAAAGCATTTGCGATAATGTTACCATCCCAAAGGTTGGATGAATACCCGTCTTTGCAAGATCGCTTACAGAAATATTGAGACTGCGAAGCTGCTGTAAATTAATTTCTCTGGCTGTTTTAAATTCGTCTAACAACTGAGTTAATGTTTTGCCTTTGCTGGTTTCAAATTGGGCAAATCTGTCAAAGGGGGTAAAGTTTTTATCACCATCAGACAGTATGATTTTAGTTCTTACCGTCCAGTCTGTCTTTTCGCCCTCCAGCAAATGACCAATTACATCATAAACACTCCATGTTTCGCCTCCTTCATTTACGTTGGTCCACTCGTCAGACAAGTCTCTTGTAAACTGTAAAAGAACATTGGGTGTTCGCTCTAATATTTCAATTGATTTGTTTATTGAAAATTCCATCGATAGTCCGTTTAAGTGATAGTTATGTAAGTGACACGATCCATTAATAATAGAAAGAAAAGGCATTGGTTGAAAATTAACGCAACAGTTATTTTGCTCATTAATTGAAGATTGAAAGTATGCTCCACTGCCCTACCTATTTACTCGCTACCCAAATGATTCCAATTGATAAGCGTATTCCAAACCAACGGCGAATCGTGATGATTGAGGTAACGATGCAGCGGGTCAAAAGTAAACGCAATCAATCTTCCCTGGCCAACAGGCACATTAAATATGGAACCATGACCGATGATAGTTTGTTCGTTCCTTACCATGCCTGACAATACATAGGGAACCTCTTTTTTCACTTCTTCTTTAACGGTTGTTGCAGTGTCCTTTGCAGGCATACCTAAAATTGGGCCTGTGTACTTTTCTTCATCTTTTAATCCTTTGGTTCCATATTGCAGGAGCATCAAATCTCTATTAAATTTTTTAACCTGTAGCAAAGGGCCGTTGCCTTTAAAAATTGGAAATACTTCGGGATAGCCATACAATACCGGGCTGCCCAACTGGCGTGCTTTTACTTGTACAACAGAACCTGGATGAAAGAGCCCCGTTGCTTCGTAAGACTGTAAATCGTTGGTAAGTCCTGCATCAGCTAAAATAGCAGAAGCATTATCCAGGCTAATGATTACTCCACCAGCTTCGGCAAACTGCTTTAAGTTTTCCATTCCCTGAAAGCCTGGTCCGCCCGTCATATCATCAGTTGCATCCGGGTAGCCATGCGATGGAAACGCCGCCGTTTTAGTATAAGGCATAGGGCCAAACTTCTTATCAATCTCATTAATAAAATCCCCTGCATTGCCACCGGTATTAGGCACAAGAATTACATCAAACCGCTTTCTTAAACCACCCAGTTTAAGATCATCTTTTTGAATATAAGTATAAGGTATGCCCCTCTGCTCAAACGTATACCTGGCCCAGCCGGCATCCTGGGTATTGTACCATGTGTGATAGATGGCAACCTTTGGTAATGTTACCACATGTTGTTTTACTGAAGTGGCAACAGAAGTGGCCTGTAAATCCAACCCAAACTGCGAAGCCATTTTTTCAGCATCCCCCTGATTAAGCCCTTTGAATAAAAGTGAACCGGCAGACAATGTATCTTTTATACCACTGACTGATGTCTGTTCATCCAGCACAATTACTGTTGCATTTTTGTTCTGCGTTTTTAGCCAATAAAGGGCAGGAAGTACATTTATTTGTGCTTTGTAATTGAGGTAATAGCTGGTACCGTTGCCCGAAATTTTACCTGGATATCCGGCATCCTCATTTAATAATTTCAAGTTGTTTTTTGCATACTTCACACTATCCTCCGCTTTCACCTCAACGCCATACAAATAGCCCATGGTCCATGCAATATCATCGTATGGAGGAAATTTGGCATCCTTTGAAAAGTTTTGTTTAGACAACAGTGTCACAGCTAAATTCCTATAAGGCTGATCAAGCAGAATTACATAATCGTTCTTTGCTTTGCCGGTATCAACCTGGTGAATTTCTATGCCTTGTTTGCGTAACTGGTTAACAAGGTAAGCAGCCATTACAGGGTCGTGCTGATTGGCTGGTATTACAAATGCCCGTGGCTTTTCCTCTTTGCCTTTTCTTATGTTGTTCAACCCTTTTTGATAAAAATTTTGAAGCAGGAGTTTGGCATTATTGGCTGTGTAAGTAAGCGATGCAAGTACCCCGGCTTCCATATAGTTGATGTTGTTTCTTGATGACCAGTTTACGAGTTGTGTAGCAGGATCAGGCCGGTACCATTCGCGGCTGGTTACTGCATCGCCTGCGTACTTGAAGTTGGATAAATCGCGCAGGTACGTATTGCCACCAGCATTGCCAAACGTTTCGTAAAAGCGACCGATTGAATTGTGATTGTTTGCTACCCAAATGCCATAGCCGGGATACCAGCCATCATAAAACGCCCAGGTAAAAGCACCAGGTAAACCCTGTGCTGCCAAAACAGTAATATCGTTGTTAGCCATTACCTGCCATTCACCCACAGTTATCGGGTCAATGGTTTCATTATACGGACCGGTACCCGTGGACATATAAATTAGTGGTACAGATTCATGCAGGTCGAGCATTACTGTTGGGTGCCATTCGTAATAGCTGTTGAAGATGGCTTTGGTAATGGCTTGCGATACCTGTATGCCATCGCGGTTGTTGTCGTGAAAAACATACTTGCCCCAGTAAGGTGGCGAATACCGATAGCCGTCATCAAAGTCTTTTCTTGCTTTAGAATAGCGATAGTACCAGTCAACCTGCTTGTCCCGGCCATCCGGCTCTGCTACAGGATTAATCAGTACAATTATTTTGTCTCTTATGTTTGTGATGTCTGCATTGTTGCCGGTTACAAGACGATAAGCCAGTTCCATCAACATTTCGGGTGAGCCCATTTCTGTAGAATGCAATCCTGCATTCAGGTAAAATACCGGTTTTGTGGTATTGATAATTTGCTCTATGTCTGCCATCCCCACTTTGCGTGGATCGGCTAACAAACTTAATTGCTGCTTATTTATGTCAACTTTTTTCAGGGCTTCTTCATTGCCAATTATTATAAAATTGATAGGTCTTCCTTCCTCGGTTGTACCTACCTGTTTCATTTGCAGGTAAGGTGAGGATTGGGCAAGTTGTTTATAGTAATTATAGATTGCTTCGGTATGATGCATAACACCCGGGGCACCAATTATTTCACCAAAATGTTTTAAGGGCGACGGAACTTTTGTGTCTTGAAGCAGGTTTAAAACAGAGGCAGGAAGAAACTTTTTATCCGTTGTGTATTCCTTTATTTTTTGGTTGTATGTTTCATCAATTTGTTGTGCATACAATGGATGCTGTAAAAAGAGGAATGAAAAACATAGGAGTAACCTACGGGGTGCTTTTAGGAAGTACATATTTCAGTGCGTTTTGGTAATTTTTGTTTGAGATTCTTTTACAAACCAATTTAATATAATTGAAGATATGGGTAGCGTAGTAAAAAAGAAAGGGTGCATTTTAAATTGTCGCTCTATGTTTTGGGGACGAGCTGAAGTTATACGGTCAACATACTTGTGTCACACCCTTGTACTTATATCTTTTCATAGCATCTTTTATTATGCAGACTAATCACATGATTTGATACCTCGACAACAATTTGGAATGCCCAAAAGAAAGAGGGTTTGGGGATGTTCTAATTATTATGTCTTTTAAAACTACAGAACAAAAAGTTTTGGAAGGTATGCATAGGTGTAATATGATCTTCGGTAACACATCGAATTTTGTCAAAGCCATTCTTTAGTTCTTTGGTCAGGGATTCTTCGTTGTATTGTTTTATGTGGAGGCCACTGCATTGGTTAGGCCCGTTGGTTGAAAACGTGCCGATAGTTAAATAGCCCGTTACAGATTTTCGGGCTTTGATCATGTAGTTTGCAACTTGTGCTTCTGTTGTTAAAAAATGAAACGTGGCCCTGTCATGCCACACGTCGAAGGTATTGTCAGGGTTAAAATCGGTGATGTCGCTTACAATCCAATTTACCCGATTTGCTCTTTCGCCCAAACGTGCTTTTGCTTTATCAAGTGCTGTCGCCGAAATATCAAGCACGGTAATATTTTCAAAACCTTCATCCAGCAAATGGTCCACCAGTTTGCTATCGCCACCGCCAATGTCAATTATTTTCGAAGTCTTTGGTAAGCCGAATGAATGTATAAAATTCA
>JANPPB010000056.1:0-1713 GCA_031428295.1 Segetibacter sp.
CGCCGTGTTAGAATTTATGGCTCAATCTGAGGAAAAAACTAGTTAACAGTCCTTTTAAAGTTTACGCAAGTAATCGGGCCCACTATTTGTTTTACATTTTCGTACTTCTAAAACAAACAAATAATTGGCAAAGGTTTTTACAATTACAGAAGGTCTTGAAAACATGGGTGCTATGAAGACCGGTGGGCAGGGCTCTGTTTACAAAGGCCGCCGCCTTCAGCAGGTTACCACTGCTATAAAGCTTTTGCCTACACCCATTTACAGCGAAAGCGAAGCCGATAAAAATTACCTCGATTTTCAAAATGAAGTGCGGAAATTGAAACGCGTAAATGAGCATCATAATCCCCATGTGGTTACCATTTTAAGTTCGGGCATTACCGACAGTGGAAATTTTCCTTACATAGAAATGGAATTTATTGATGGCCCCGATTTGTCAGATTTATTACACCCACCCCACGAAAAAGTTTTCACCATAAAAGAGGTAATCAAGGTTGCCAACCAACTTTCGGCTGCACTGGCGCATTGCCATCAACTGGGTGTAAAGCATGGCGACATCAAAAGCAACAACATTAAATTCAACACACATTCGGGCAATTACATATTGCTCGATTTTGGCTTGTCCATTATGTCTGATGAGCAACGCCGTACCAGCCTGCGTCATGCAGGAGCTATTGAGTTTATGGCGCCCGAACAAAATGAAGGAGAATTGTATTTTGAAACCGATGTGTACAGCTTTGGTGTGGTGATGTACGAATTGCTTACCGGTAATGTGCCTTTTCCCCTAAAGGATAAAGGAGAATCAGCAAGAAATGCTGTACGCCTGTCGCACATGGAAAACACTCCACCCGATGTCCAACAGCAAAGACAAAAAATAGTCTCAGAAACCGGGTGGACCGACCTGGTAAAATCACAGGAAGCAAGCATACCCGCCTGGCTTACTACTATGATAAACAAGTGCATGGAAAAACAATACTCCCGCCGTTTTAGCAACGGTATGGAATTGCATGATTTTATCGTTGCCAACATTCTTCAGGATATTGCTGTTGCCCGGCCATCGGCTGGAGGTGAAGTTTTGAACGAGAACGAACAACTTAAATCAACACTTGCTACCTATACCCAGTTGCTGGAAAGTAAAGACAACGACCTTGATGAACTGAAAGCCATTCTTAAGAGAAAAGACAATGAGTGGTTAAAATACAATCAGCAAACATTAACTGGAGAAGCACCTGTAAGCAAAAAAGTTCCTATAAGTCTTACATTGGTTACGGCGTTGTTAGCCATAGTGGTAGGTGCTTTTGCTACCTATAGCTATATGAGTAAGAGTAACGATCAGAGCAGGTTTGCCGGCGAAACCTCAACAGCTACAACACAAGACACATTGCAGAATACAAGTGGTGAAACTCCCATGCAAACTTCAAAAAATTTCCCTGCGGTAAAAACGGTACCGGTAAAACAAAAGGATAGTATGTTGCGTAATGCTGTTAAACCAAAAGTTCCGGTGACAACAAACCAGGAAGAAACCCAGCCAGAAACATATACGAAACCAGAACCCGATACTGAAACAGTAATCAAAGAAGAACCAATAACTAAAGAAGAACCAGTTACACAGAATCCTCCGGCCCCTAAGCCAAAAAGTGTGGGTCTGTATACAGTAAACGACAAAGCTTATTTTCATAATGAACCCAATGAAAGTTCAAGGAGGAATGCTTTTGT
>JANPPB010000057.1:0-6039 GCA_031428295.1 Segetibacter sp.
GGATTTCTTAATAAAGAAGATCGGGTAATGATCGGGTCGGAGTTTTCATTTGATTGAAGCTCAGACAAATCATACCAGAAATAATAATGCCGAAAATTATTTTACCGTATTCGGTTTCAAAATTTTAAGTAAGAAAAGCTGCGTCAGTAATATTCTAAAACACTGCTTGATGAGTTTGAAACTAAAAAAATAAATTTAATGTAAGCTGGTACATATACATTTGCCCCGGATTTGGTTCCTGTAATCACACGGGATTAAAAGGGAAGTCCGGTTTAATTCCGGCGCTATCCCCGTAGCTGTAAAGCCTCCTTTTCTGCAAAGCAAAAGGAAAACAACTTAATAAAATGGCCACTGTACCAACGGGAAGGCATTAAGTTGAGGCAAGCCAGAAGACCTGCCAGATCAAATTATTTAATCATCGGGCTTTCGGGCGAAAAGCAAGAGATGTTAATGTACTTTCTGCAGAAGTCCTTTTCATTTCATACCCTTTCTCTGAGAGCTTATAGCCAACAAACCTTTGACTATGAGCAAAACAAATCTTCTTTCCCTGGTATTTTTTTTCTGTGCTTTTAGTACAGTAGCACAAACTGACACTGTACGTGGCCAGGTAGACCCTGTTGTAGTTACTGCTAATAAATACGAACAAAAGCAAAGCACCACCGGTAAGGTCATTACCGTGATTAGCAAGGAGCAGCTAATCAACAACAATGGCAAATCATTATCGCAGGTTTTAAACGAACAAGCGGGCCTGGTAATTAATGGCTCATTAAACAATGCCGGCAGTGTACAAACAGTTTACATGCGTGGCGCATCTTCTGGTCGCACATTAATATTGTTAGATGGTATCCCTGTAAATGATCCGTCTATGATTAATAATGAGTTTGACCTAAACCTGTTCTCCCTGGACAATGTAGACAGAATAGAAATTTGCAAAGGCGCTCAATCTACCTTGTACGGCTCGGATGCTATTGCCGGAGTAATCAATATTATTACTGTTAATGCTGATCCAAAAAAAGCCCTAAACTTTAAAACGTCATTGAGTGGAGGCAGCCTGGGAACTTTAATGGCTAACACTCAGGTTTATGGCAAAGCAGGGAAACTTAATTATGCTGCCCGATACACCAGGCTTACCACAAACGGCTTTTCTGCAGCATACGATAGTACTGGCAATAAAGACTTTGATAGGGATGAATACAAAGGAAATATGGCAAATGCTCAGGTAAAATTTCAGGCCACTGATCAATTGTCCTTTCGATCCTTTCTTATGTACAGTCAATACAAAGCAGCAATTGATGCCGGGGTTTTTGCCGATGAAAAGGATTACAACATTAACAACAATAATTTGTCAACGGGTGCAGGTTTCAATTTCAAGAAAGACTTTTTAAGTATAACAGGTAACTACCAGTACAGCCAGGTAAAAAGAACTTACCTGAACGACAGCAATTTTAAAAGCAACACCATTTTTGAAAACAATCGTTACTATGGAAAAACCCAGTTTGTCGAGCTGTATGCTGCTATATCTCTCGGATCTGGCTTTACTTTTTTACAGGGTGCAGATTACCGGTATTCTTCTTACAATCAACAGTATTCATCTGTAAGTATTTATGGCCCATATTCCAGCGCCTTTAACGATACTTCTCTTAGTCAAAGCGGCTTATACGGCAGTCTTAACTATTTAAGTTCGAACAAGAAATTTACAGTTGAAATGGGTGGTAGAATCAATACGCATTCCAGGTATGGCAACAACAATACCTACACATTTAATCCGTCATTTGCATTAAGTAAGCGGGTTAGAATTTTGGGGAGTATTGCCAGTGGTTTTAAAGCGCCAACACTTTACCAGCTAAGCATCAACAACTTGTTATCGCCGGAGAAATCGGTTAATTACGAGGCTGGTTTTCAGTACCAGCATAGTAAGATCAACAGCAGATTGGTGTATTTCGATCGGCACATAAACAATGGTATCGATTACAATTACATCACCTACCAATATTTCAACTATATAAAACAGTTGGTCCGTGGCATTGAGTACGAGGTAAGCGCAGATGTTACCAGGCGTTTAAACCTTAACGCTAACTATACCTACTTACAATCTAAAGAAACCACACAAAACCGCATTACCAACAAGGACACAATTACCTATATGTATCTGTTAAGACGCCCAAAACATAATATCAATATTACAGCAGGCTGGCAAGCTACTGATGCATTATTTATTTCTTTAACCGGCAAATATGTAAGCAGCAGATACGATGTAGGTGGCTATGCCAAAAAAGATGTTCAACTGAGTAATTACTTCATAGCCGGAGCAAATGCCAGCTACACACTTAATAAAAATTTTACATTGTTTGCTAACGCCCAAAACATTACCAACAAAAAGTTTTTTGATGTTCGGGGGTACAATTCCATCCCTGCAATTGTAAATGTGGGACTAACAGCAAACTGGTAATATTGAGCAGGTTACCTTACAAAACCTTTTGCAATTGGAGCGGTGGAAAAGACAGTGCCTTGGCGTGCTATTATGCAATGCAGGATAAAAATTACTCCATTGAAAAATTGGTTACAAATATTGAACAGAATGACCACCGCATTTCTATGCATGGGGTACACGAAACGTTGCTCGACTTACAGGCCAATGCTTTGGGCATTCCATTACAAAAAATAAAAATACCAGCCCAGCCTGGCATGCACGACTACGAAAAAATTGTATCATGTAGCCTTCGTACATTACAAAACGAAGGTTACACACACAATATATTTGGCGACATCTTCCTCGGGGATTTAAAAGAGTACCGCGAAAAACTCATTAGCACTTTTGGTATGCAGGGGGTGTTTCCTCTTTGGAAAAAAAATACCCGTATACTGCTTCAAACTTTTATCGACCTGGGCTTTAAAGCAGTGGTTGTATGTGTACAGGCATCAAAGCTTGACAAAAGTTTTGCAGGCAGAATAATTGATAAAAGTTTTATGAACGATCTGCCGAAAGGTATTGATCCGTGTGGTGAGAATGGAGAATTTCATACGTTTGTTTTTGATGGACCTATCTTTAAATCACCTGTTCCATATTCTGCCGACGCATATTATTATAAAGAATTGAAAGCCCCTTCCAGTCAACCTGGCAAGGCCGGAAGCAATCAAATAAATATGGGTTTTTGGCATAGAGAGTTACATACCTTATAAGAAATATTCATTTTTTGGTAAAGCATCCGTACATAACGGATGCTTTACTTTTACAAAAAGCTTTCAATGAATTTCGACTTGCAACAGTTTTTAACCGTGAGCTTTACTTTGTTTGCGGTCATAGATGCCATTGGCTCCATACCACTTTTTATAGCTTTAAAATATAAAATGGGGGGCATTAATGCCTTTAAAGCCACGGCTATTTCAGGTTTGTTTATGGTTGGTTTCCTTTTTGTTGGCGAGGCATTTCTAAGGCTGCTTGGGGTTACCATCAACTCTTTTGCCGTTGGTGGTTCTATAGTAATTTTTCTTTTGGGCCTTGAAATGGTGTTAGGTCACGAGATATTTAAAAGCGAGAAAAACGCCAAAGCAGGAACTGTTGTTCCCATTGCATTTCCGGTTATAGCAGGTTCTGGTACGCTTACCACGGTTATGTCTTTAAAAGCCAATTTTGCACAATTAAACATCCTGCTGGGTATAGTGGTCAACCTTATACTGGTGTATATAGTTTTAAAATCTCTAACGCTTATCGAACGGGCATTAGGAGAGGCCGGGCTTATAGCAGTACGCAAATTTTTTGGTGTTATTTTATTGGCAATAGCCGTTAAGATATTCGGCAGTAATATAGCAGGATTTGCAAGGTAACCGTTACATTTGCCACCCTTATAAAGTTCTTTTCAGGATGATTTTTGGTAGCAGGCATAAGGTTCAAATTCAACATCGTGTGGCTCCCCCGTCAGAATTGCGGGGTCACTCACTTGTACATTTGTACTTTGTAGCACCCAATCCCATCATAACAGGCCCCGTAGTACAATGGATAGTATAAGAGTTTCCGAAGCTCCAGATCCAGGTTCGATTCCTGGCGAGGCCACCATTCATTATTCCTTTTTAAAATAAGGCTTTATAAACTATCGTGCTGCCACTCAGTATTGATTTTTATATTACAGTTTTTTACTTTTATAACAACTGTTACGCATGGTTGTACTTGTAAAATATCGACCATTTACCATTATACTTGATCATGGGGGCAATGAATACCAGGGAAAGATTACTCCTATTACCCATAGCAATAAACAAGGCCAGCTTCCATCAGAATTTAGTGTGGTTTTAAATGGAATTTTTCGGGGCATTTTGACTGTTGAACAACAAAGGTGGCAGAGCACCTCGTTAGATGATGAATGGCTGGTAGCAGAAATTGGAAAACAAATTCTCAGTTATTACGAATAATTTTAATTACAGTTGCCGCATTATCAATTTGTTACAGTTCTCCATCTTAAAATCTTATCTGAGAATTATATATTTCTTTACACATTATTTTAAAATATGAAATCAATTGCTAATTTGTGCCTCCGATTGCCTTCCAGTTTGCTACAATTTTTAACTTAAAACCAACTCTATGAACCTGGATAAATTTGAAGCATTAGTAAAAAATATGTCACCCGACCAATATTTAAAGTTTGAAAATGCCGTATTCGAGTTATTAAAAGAGAACAAGCTTTTTTCAAGTAACGAACTTATGATTATTGAAAAGAAGATTCAGCTAAAGAAACAGGTGGAGAGAGAAAAAGTATTGATTACAAATAATTAAAGGATTTATACAAATACATAGCAGACTCAGGGCTGCTTTTTTTAAAAGTAAATTCTATTTGCATTAGAAAATATAATAATACATTTTCTTAAACTTAATTTCTTATTTATAAATACAGTTAACGAGGATTATTATCGAATAACAAAAAATAAAATACGAAATAAAATATTTGGACATCATCAAACTTTTGCTTTACAACCTGCTTCAGGTGCGGCTTTGACGGAATTTTTGAAGGTTAGAAATCATAGAACTTACAAAAATTTGGAATAACCACCATCTCATTAATTACTAAATTTGTCATATCAAAATAAAAAGATATTCTTCTAAAGAAATTCGAAGATTTTCATATGGCAAGCAATCGTTAAAGGTCGCTCCGTTTCCACGGAGGGACCATTTTTTTATAAGCAGTTTCGGAAGCACTCTATGATCGCTCCCTCATATCGAAGAAGCTCTAACTCAAATTCATTGTGGCACGGCAACTACCCATATTTTTTGAGGTATGAAAATAGCCTGTCAACATCATTTTTTTTACAAAGTTCTGTTCCGGAGTTCATTGTGGTTGCTGTACCTGCAGCTACACCATAACGTAACACATCCTGCCAGGTATATTTGTTGACCATTGCCAACACCATTCCGGCAACCATAGTATCTCCCGCACCCACCGTACTTTTTTTACGAACCGCAGGGCTGGGGCAATTAAAAATTTCGTCTTTTGTAACAAGACAAGCACCAGAGGCTCCCATTGAAACTACAATCACCTCTGCTCCACCCTTATTTATAATTGATCTGGCAGAAGCCACCACATCATCATCGTTTAGTTCTTCCACACCATTCAACATACTTAATTCACCCAAATTAGGCTTGATCATATAAACACCTTCATTAATTGCCTTTCGTAAGGGCTCACCTGAAGTATCCACAATCAATTTGGCATTGGTACGTTTACAGATGTCAGCTAGTTTCGAAAAAAAATCATCATCTACACCGTCCGGTAAACTTCCACTGGCAATTACATACTCCACATCTTTCATTTCATTTAGCAATGAAAAAAAATGCTCCAGTTCTTCAGGTTTTACTGTTGGGCCAGGCATTCCAAACCGGTATTGAAGGTTGTTGGTTTCGTCCACAACAATCATGTTCTCCCGGGTTTGCTCTGCTATAGGAACAACCAACGAATCAATACCTTCCTGTTCAAGCAGCGAAGTAAAAAACTTGCCACTGTAACCCCCGGCAAAATATATAGCTGTCGAATTTCCACCTAACTTTTTCAG
>JANPPB010000058.1:0-2351 GCA_031428295.1 Segetibacter sp.
TAAAACGTTTCTTGATGATTACCTGATACGCCATTTATCAGTAGCTTTTTTAAATTCTTCCAATGTGTGCGTGTCTTTTGCTTCATCTTCTTCAGCTAAAGCTTGCAGGTCTTTAAATTGGGCTTCAGATAAATCGTTGGTTATATCAAAATCAGTTGATTTGCTGTAAAACTTAAAATCTTCTTTCAACAGGTAAAGAAGTTCTTCATCATTTGTATTTTCTATATAAGAAAGTAATTCTTTTTTTAAATCGTTAACAGCCATTATGCGGTTTTTATCAAATTTACAGAAAAATTTATCTTCACTATTGGCTTACACCTTCATCTTTATTTTCCCTTGATTCCAGTTACATACTAACGAAATAATAAAGGGCTTTACTTATGTACACTCCTATAGAACCTTACCCACCACCTTTATCTTTGCGCCTCAATTAAGAGGAATGCTGGCATCTGAGCGATTTTTATGGCACGATCAAACCCTGTGGCTTTCACCTGAGCGGTGCATTTTTTGGGAAGAACAACAGGCATTGATTCTTTCTGATCTGCATTTTGGCAAAACCGGGCATTTTAGAAAATCCGGGATTCCTGTTCCTCAAAGTATTTATAAAGACGACTTGCAGCGGTTGCTGTCGCAGGTTCAATATTTTAAACCATCAAGGCTGATTATAGTAGGCGACCTTTTTCACAGTGTTGCCAACAAAGAACTGGACCTGTTTAGAAAGTGGCGCTTTGACTTTAGCGAATTAGACATTCAACTGGTAAAAGGCAACCATGATATACTGAACAAGAAATGGTACGAAGAGTCCAATATTGAGGTAATCCGTCATTTGGCGATAGACCGATTTTGTTTTGTACACGATATTAACGATGCCTGCGAAGCAACAAGTCCTGACCAATACTATTTCAGCGGGCACATTCATCCCGGTGTTGCCATGAATGGCGGGGGCCGTCAATCCTTAAAATTTCCCTGCTTTTATTTTGGCGAGCAATACGCAATTCTACCGGCTTTCGGAAAATTTACCGGTACGGCCATTATCGAACTAAACCGCCGGGATTCTGTTTTTGCTATATTACCTTCCAACACGTTAAAGGGAGAGAAAGGAGCGGTTGTCAAACTATAGTCGAAAAGCCTCTGTGCAACTTTTAGTATTCCTGGTATAGATACTTAGTTAAGTCAAAAAGCTTCGAAACAATTATTAATTATTCGTTATTCACTATTCATTTTCTCTACTCAAATTCATTCCAAATAGTTGCCATTAATCAAAATAGCTTTCCATCCAATTTATAGCCACCCATTGCCTGAAGGCCATCGCTTTCCAATGCTTAAATATGAGTTGATACCAGGGCAATTGTTACATGAAGGCATCATTACAACGGCTAATTTATTTGCTCCCGACCCCTGCCCTCAAGAGACTATTTTATTGACCCATACCCAGAAGTATTTAGACAAATTGATGCATCAACAACTGACCGCATCAGAGCAACGAAAAATTGGTTTTCCTCAATCTCCACAGCTAACTGAAAGAGAATTAGTCATAACCCAGGGCACCATAGATTGTTGCCACTATGCTATGCAAAAAGGAATAGCATTAAATGTGGCAGTGGGCACAGATCATGCATTTGCCGACCATGGCGAGGGCTTTTGTTTATTGAATGATTTTGCAGTGGCTGCGAGGTATTTATTGCAGCAGAACCTTGCAACAAAAATCCTGATTGTAGACCTGGATGTACACCAGGGAAATGGTACTGCTAAAATATTTGAACACGATCCCCGGGTGTTTACTTTCAGCATGCATGGAGGGCATAATTACCCGTTTCACAAAGAAAAGTCTGACCTTGACACTCCATTGGTTGACGGTTTAGATAGTAAAAGCTACCTGGCCATTCTTTATGAAACCTTACCAAAGTTGTTAGCCGATCAACAGCCGGATTTTGTGTTTTACCTCGCTGGAGTAGATATTTTGGAAACTGATAAATTTGGAAAGTTGAAAGTGACCATCGAAGGCTGCATGCAAAGAGATCGGTTTGTAATGGAACAATTGAAGCAGCTACATATTCCCTGCGCAATCTCGTTAGGTGGAGGCTATTCACCCGATGTGAAAATTATTGTAGAAGCACATTGCAATACATTTAAAACAGCTTTTGACTTATACGAAAACTACAAATGGTAACATCTGCAAATACCAATTGCATTTGAATAAAATACCTCTAAAAGCAAACAGCAGGGTCGCCCCTGCTGTTGCATTCTCTAACCCCCAAGAAAGAAAACTAATTTAATTTCTTTTTTAAAGTACTTACCTGGTCTTGCAGGTTATTAACCAGGTTCGCCAACTGGTTAACATCCCAGCGTTG
>JANPPB010000059.1:0-3578 GCA_031428295.1 Segetibacter sp.
TGCAGAAGGTTACATGCACTTGAATCTTTGCTTTGCATGCTTTTCTTTCAAGTTGGTCAGCATATTAAAGACATAGCCGGGGCTTCTGATTATGTAGTAGATTCCTTTCCAGTTTCTGTTTGCGATAATATCAGAATATCAGGATGCAGGATGTTAGAAGGTAAACCGTGGCGGGGAATGAGAAAGGGAATTGAAACAACTTTCTCGATGCTCAAAGGATTATTTCGAGAAAAATACATGCAGTAACCTTCAAAGGCTTATTGCTTAAAATACTGATGTTTATTGTTAAAATACTGATGTTTATTGTGGGCTTTACCTTTGATAAACTCACTTAATAACTAGCAACCTGAATTAATTATTAGATTTTAATTGCAGGAAATAAACTGGAGTATTTTAAAAATTCAGCGATGGAGACACAACGCAATAAAATCTGTTTGGTTCAATTTTTTAAATTGATATGTCAGACGATGTATGCAATGCCCTTAAAAGGAGCGTCGCAACAATGTTGCTCATTGATAACATGCCTGTAACCAAATATTACTAACACTTATCCAGCGCCTGCAGAACATCGTTCAGAATATCGTCTACGTATTCAAGTCCTACAGAAATGCGTATTAACCCCGGTGTAATATTTACCACTTGTCTTTCTTCTTCTGTAAGTTTTGCATGTGTTGTACTTGCCGGGTGAGAAGCAATACTTCGGGTATCGCCCAGGTTGGCAGTCAGGGAGATCATCTTCAGGTTGTTCAAAAATATTCGACCACTTTCCAATCCGCCTTTTAATTCAAAACAAACTATACCACCACCGGTGCTCATTTGTTTTTTTGCAATGGTATACTGAGGATGGCTGGCAAGAAAAGGATACTTAACAAATGAAAGTTTATCGTGACCCTCCAGGCTTTCTGCAATTTTAAGTGCATTTTTTGCATGGCGTTCCATTCTCACATCTAATGTCTCCAAACTCTTGCTCAACACCCATGCATTAAAGGGCGACAATGCCGGCCCGGTACTACGATTGAAAAGATAGATGTCTTTAATCAAGGCTGCATTTCCTACAATTACACCACCTAAAACCCTACCCTGTCCGTCAATCCATTTTGTGGCCGAATGAATAACGAGGTCTGCCCCATACTCTATGGGACGCTGAATTAAAGGTGTAGCAAAGCAATTATCGACATTTAAAATTACCCGGTGTTTTTTGGAAAGCTGAGCCACCATTTCAATATCGATGATATCCAGGCCCGGGTTGGTGGGTGTCTCCAGATAAATCATTTTGGTATTAGGCATAATAGCTGCCTCCCACTCATCATGAGTAGCAGTGGCACTAACGTAGCTAAACTCAATGCCATACCTGGGTAAGTATTTTGAAATGACCGTATGCGTACTACCAAAAATTGAATTGCACGATAGCAAATGGTCACCCTTTTTAAGCAAGGCCATAAATGAACCAAATACAGCGCTCATGCCCGAGGCGGTTGCAAAGCCCGCTTCTGCACCCTCAAGTGCAACCATTTTATCTACAAACTCCTGTACGCCTGGGTTGCTAAAACGGGTGTAAATATTATCATCGCTTTCATCGGCAAAAGCGGCACGCATTTCCTCAGCATTATCAAACACAAAGCTGCTTGTAAGAAATAAGGGGGTTGAATGCTCCATTTCGTTGGTGCGTTCTGTTTGTGTTCTTATAGCTTGTGTAATACGGTTGGACACTGTGACAATTTAGAATTATGAGTTATGAGTTATGAGTGAGGGGGATGTGAGTTGTGAGTTGTCTGTTGTGAGAAGTGAGAGATGAAACGTGAAGTTCCTATTCTTCACTAATCATTATTCACTATTCATTCTTCATTGTTTACAATATTCATTTCCCACGTTAGATTGCCGCCTGCCCTCCGGATGGTTTCGGCAACGGAGCAATATTTATCCATCGAAAGTTCGCAGGCTCTTTTTGCTTTATCGGCATCAATATTTCCCTTTAAATTAAATATTAAATGAACATGCTCCCACAAAGATGGTTCTTTACCTTTTTCTCTGTCGCCGGTTATCTTCATGGTAAAACCATCCACTTGCTGGCGTTGCTTTTTTAATATAGAAACAATGTCAATACCACTGCAACCACCCAAACCCATCAATAATGCCTGCATGGGCCGTACACCATAATTAACTCCTCCCGACTCCGGGTTGCTGTCCAGGCGAATGGTGTGACCATTGGCATCTGTTGCATCAAATCCAAAATCCCCCTCTTTCCTTTCAAGATTAATTTCTATCATTTAAAAAAAGTTTACGCAAATGTAATTTAATCAAACACTTTCTTTGCAACCTGAAAGAAGAATAGTTACATGAAGCAGTTCCATTACGATAAACCTTTTACCCTTGAAGCAGGCGATGTTCTTTCATCGCTCACCATAGCTTATCACACCTACGGAACGTTGAACGGGGATAAAAGCAACGTAATCTGGATCTGTCATGCACTCACAGCAAATTCAGATGTTGCCGACTGGTGGAAAGGCATGGTTGGCAAAGATCTACTTTTCAATTCTGAAACACATTTCATCGTTTGTGCCAACGTTCTTGCTTCTACTTATGGTACTACAGGGCCATTAAGTATCCATTCATCAACAGGAAGTCCGTTCTATAATACGTTTCCTTTTGTTACTATCCGGGATATGGTTAAGGTCCATATTTTATTACGGCAGTATTTACAAATTGAGCACATTCATTTATTGGCTGGTGGAAGTATGGGTGGTTACCAGGCCCTTGAGTGGGCTATCATGGAAAAAGAAAGAATAGACAACCTTTTTGTAATAGCTACCTCACCTACCGAAAGCGCCTGGGGTATAGCCGTTCATGCAGCGCAACGCCTGGCTATTGAAGCTGATATTACCTGGAATGAACCTCATGCACATGCAGGACAACGCGGACTGAAAGCGGCCCGTGCCATTGGCTTGCTCAGCTATCGCAACTACAGCATTTTAAAGGAAAAACAAGCCGATACCGACGTTGAAAAACTGGATGATTACAAGGCTGCCAGCTACATAAACTACCAGGGAAACAAGTTAGTAAACCGCTTTAATGCCTATAGCTACTGGATACTTACGAAGGCAATGGACAGTCACCATTTAGCAAGGGGCAGGGCCAAAACTGTGGAAGAAGTATTACAAAGTATTCATCAACCCACCCTTATAATTGGTATTAGCAGCGATATACTGTGCCCTGTAATTGAACAGGAACACATGTCTGAAAATATACCCAATGCAACGTTAGTAAAAATAGATTCTCCTTATGGGCATGATGGATTTATTGTGGAGGTGGAGAAAATAAGTGCGTGTTTAAAAACCTGGCTTGCAATACTATAGAATACATCAACCTGGAATTACTTATGATCGTAACTGATCACCCGGCTCACTTTCCATTGATTGTTTACCTTTTTCCAGATCATTATGTTTTTAAAAGTGCCACAATCATCCCTCCCATTTTCTTTATGGCAAAAAGTATGGCTGCTCGTTTCCACAGCGCCATACCCAGGTATAGGGTACACTTCCATACTGCCTTTTACCAGCGTGCGGTATAGGCCCGTGTTG
>JANPPB010000060.1:0-6981 GCA_031428295.1 Segetibacter sp.
TTCAACCAAAAGTACAAAGCCTTTCACCAGGCCTACCTGGGAGGAACTATATATGAAGGCGCTATAATCTACAGTTTGTTACAGGGTGCCCGCTCCACGGATTTTCTAAGCAATCTCGAAAAATCATTTGGAGGTTCACAAATAAAATATTCAAAAAAATTTTCAGTTTCATCCTCAAAACCAACCTGGTTCGATTTTGAGTTTAATCCACTGAAAAGCAGTAATGGGGTAGTTACTGGTGTTGGTATCGGCGTTTTTGAGAGCACCGAAAAACACGAGACAGAAGATAAACTTCGCCAAAGCGAAGATCTTTTTAAAACCCTTATTCAAAACTCTACTGATGCTTTCCAGCTTTGTAATGTTGATTTTGAATTGCTTTTCGTTAGCACAACCATTAAAAATATTCTGGGGTTCGATGCTACTGACCTGGTAGGCAAAAGTGGCCTGGAGATGGTTCATCCCGATGAAAAGGATGCCGTGGTTGAATGGTTTAGAAAGGTTAAGCAACACAGCGAAAAGCTGTTTTCAATTGAATACCGCGTAAAGAACAAAGAAGGCAAATGGATATGGATTGAAAACTATGGCAGTAATTTATTAGACAATCCTAATGTGCAGGCAGTTGTAATGAACTTGCGCAACATTCAGTCTAAAAAAATTGCTGACTTTGCATTGATACAGGCCGAGCAGCGGTTGTCTTTATTATTGAACAATACGGATGAGTCTTTCATTATTTTAAACAGTCGCCTGCGCATTGTAGCCTATAATAGGGCGGCACAACAACACAGTCCATTTTTTTACAAGCAGGAGCTTCAATCGGGTATTTCGGTTTTAGATCTTGTAAATGAATTGGAGGTTGAGGCAATGATAAATCTGTTTGAAAAGGTGTATGAAGGGGAGCAGATGGACAAAGAAACATCTTACACCGATCCTCAAAATATCATCCATATTTTCAGCCACATCTACAGGCCTTTGTTCGATCAGCACAACGAGATATCGGGTGTTTTCATCACCTCCACTGATATTACCACACGCAAGTTAGCAGAGCTACAGGTAAAGGAAAGTGAGGAGCGTTTTAAAACTATTATCCAGGAATCGTTCGATGCAGTATTAATTACGGACGAGGCCACCAACATCATATATAGTTCTCCTTCGATTACCAATGTATTGGGTTATAGAGCCGAGGAGTTGATTGGCACCAGGGCAATGGATTACATGTGTAAGGAATATTTGCAGGCTGCCATTGCAAAATTTGCTGAGGTAATGATAAGTCCAAACAGCGAAAAAAATATTGACGTTAAAATGCGTAACCGCAACGGCCAGTACGTATGGATTGAGCTGAAGGGGAAAAATATGTTTACCAACAAATACGTGCAGGGCATTTTGGTAAGCCTTCGCGATATTACCAGCCGTAAAAAAGCTGAGGAGATCATCTCTCTTTCCGAACAACGCTTTAAAGGTTTGGTGCAGAGTGGGGGCGATATGATATGGATCATTAACGAAGCCGCTGAGCTAGTATATGCCAGCCCTACTGTACAAACCATCATGGGCATCAACCCCAATACAAAATATGGACAGAACGTTTTTGACCAGGTACACCCATCTGATGCCGGGCTAATTAAAAACCAGTTCAGCCATTTTGTAGCTTCAGGAAGCAAACAAATTTTGGTTGGCCCCTATCGCTATATCAACGATGATGGTCAGGTGTTTTGGGTTGAATCTACCATCACTAATCTGTTAAGCGATCCATCAATTAAAGGCATTGTTTTAAACTCACGTGATGTAACGGATCGGCGCAAACTAACCGAAGAACTTGCCGCAAATACTGAGCGTTTAAAAACCTCTCAAAAAATTGCTAAACTTGGGTACCTCGAGTACGATTTTAGAATCAAACGCTTTTTCTGCTCAGATGAATTTTATGAAATTTTAGGCCTGGAAGTAAACGAATTCAAAAAATTCAACTTCCTTTCTTTGGAGAGTATCATTCATCCTGATGACAGGCTTCGTGTAATTACGGAGGCCCGCCAGGCTATGAAGGAGCTAACGGATTTCAATGCAGAGTATCGCATTATAACCCGTCAGGGACAGGAAAAAATAATATTGACCATTGGGGCGGCAGTACAAAACGAGCAAGGCAAACCAGAGAATTTCAAGGTTACCATGCAGGATATTACGGATAGCAAAATGGCTATGCTGGCCTTGCAAACCATGGAAAGCCGTTTTAAATCCCTGTTCGATAACAGTATTGACGGCGTTATTCTTTCAATGGAAGATGGAGAGATTATTTCTGCCAATCCATCTATTTGTAAATTATTAGGCTATACCACCCCACAGATTACCGACCTTAATATGAATGATCTTTTCGACATCGCATCTCCTTCAATTGGCGAAATGATATCGGAACGCCTTAAAACGGGCAGGTTCATTGGCGAAGTCATCATTCGCAATAAATATGGGCGAATCATTTTTGCCGAGATCACTTCTCTAAGCATGAAAGATATTAACGGCAGGAATGTCATCTCAACCATTATTAAAGACATTACTGATAAGAAAAAGATTGAGGAGGAGCAAAAAGCGTTAACAGCAGAACTGTTACGAAACAACCAGGACCTGCAGCAGTTTTCATTTATTACTTCTCATAATTTAAGGGCGCCTGTTGCCAACCTTATAAGTTTGTTGGGGCTATATAACAGGCAAAACACTTCTGACTTATTTAATCAAACATTGATTGAAAAATTTGAAGAAGCCACCCTACAACTAAACAGCACTTTAAACGATTTGGTGAACGTGCTGGTAATAAAGTCAAATAATAACATAGAAAAACAACAGCTTTTCTTACCCGATATTTTTAATGCAACCCGGTCTAACATCGAAAATCTTTTGCTTGAGCAAAATGGCACAATCGAAGCAGATTTTACCGAAGTACCTATAATTGAGTACAACAAAATTCACCTCGACAGTATATTTCTCAATCTGCTAAGCAATGCAATCCGCTACCGTTCGCCTGAGCGGTCTCCTGTAATAAAGGTAAGATCGTATAGAAAAGACAACTGGATTGTCGTAAGCTTTGCAGATAATGGCCTTGGCATTGATTTAAAAAGATATGGCGACAGACTATTTGGGCTTTATCAGCGTTTTCATGTATCCAAGGAAGGAAAAGGCCTTGGATTGTACATGACCAAATCGCAGGTAATTGCAATGGGAGGCAATATTGAGGTGGAAAGTGAACCGGGAAAGGGTACTATATTTAACGTTTTTTTTAAATCCTAAGAAAGAATTCATGTCCAGATTCAAAAGTGTATTGTTGGTTGAAGACGACCCAATAACCATATTAGTATGCGATCGAATCATTACCATAAGCGCCTTTGCCGACAAAGTAATCTCATGCGAAAATGGTAAATGCGCATTCGATTATTTAAAAGATTTGCTTGCTAAAGGCGAAGACATCCCAGAAATAATTTTCCTTGATATTAATATGCCTGTAATGAACGGCTGGGATTTTTTAGAAGAATTAGAACATATTAAATCTTCTTTCTCCAGGCTTCCCCGCATTTATATTTTATCCTCAACAGTCGATCCCGAAGACTACAAAAGAGCAAAATCATTTGAAGCAGTCGTAGACTTCATTTCAAAACCTTTGTCAAAAGAGTTTCTGGAAGAAATTAAATAGCCATTGTTACTATTTGGTGGCCGGCGGCAACAAATCAATGTTTCCTCCGTTGCCACGCTCGTTTCATCTGTAGCTTTTCATAGCAGCAAAATAAGCAAGCTTAACCCAGCATAACCCACCTTTTCCTATAACTTAAGGGTATATTCAAAGGCTATCCAGGCATTAAAGTATTTAAAAGACGGCTGAATTGGCTAATGTGTTTTTTAAAAACTTTAGGTTGTGGTTCTTGTTTGGTATTTGCTCGTGTATCTGTAATCGCCTCAATTTTTAAGGCCCTGTATGTTCCAAACATAGTAGGCTTCGACATAAATATGGTGTATCCTAATTGAGTATAATAGTCAAACTCTTCTGGTAAAATAAACGTTTCGGTGGTTTTGGTTTTCGTTGCAAACATCATTGCTGGTTTAAAATATTAATATTGGAGTTCTATATTTCAAACCAACTGTGTGCCATAAAAATATTTTACATCTCTCAAACTAATTTTAAAGTTGCATTCCGATGAATTATTCCCTTTTCATATTGACTTTTAATAACTTAAGTATTTTGGCATTTACAAAATAACCTGGTTGATAAAAGCAGGAGCATTCACCTACTAAAGGTTATTATTCCCATTTTAAAATTTAAAGTCCCGATAAAGGATGCCAATCATAAGCGTACTCCATTGATGGCACAGTTTTCATCAGGATTGGGGGTCCTTTGCTATTGATTGCTGTTTCTTCTTTCAAACTATTCAGGGGGTTTTGCCTGGCATTGAGTTCTTTTGCGTTATTGTCAAATCTTAAATAGTGCAAACGGAATAGCTTAAATGTATATTCCCGTTTTCACCTTCCCTGAGGTTGTTATAGCCCTTTTGGTCAAATAGAAAAACCCGGTGCTTGGCACCAGGTTACCTCATAATTGAGTAGAAAGAAGTTGTTGTTTTTAGTTGATTCTATTGCTCCACTCCAGGTAAGTGATCAGTGCAATAACGCCAAAAATTGCAAAAACAATAATAGCATTTCTAACACCTTCACTAATGTGAAAATCGACAAGGGTAGATTTCTTCATGACATTACATTTTATAAGTTTAAAAATTGATTAAAAACCCTGGTAAATCATGGATATGTTGGACCGTCTGTGCCTATGAAGTAGAATTAAAAATGTCTTTTCAGAAAAAAAGTCTTGGATCTTAAACTATAGACGATTATAAAGTTATGATAGTCTATTGTGGTTTCAAATTTTTTTTTAGCGAGATAGGGTACGTCCCCGAATGGTATCTTTGACTCTCATTCACCCGGGCATGTTTGCAATTGTTGATATAGAAACTACAGGGGGTTATGCAAGTGCAAATGCCATAACCGAAATAGCTATTGCCATACACGATGGCAATACTATAATCGATTTTTTTGAAACACTCATTAATCCCCAACTGCCTATTCCCCGGTACATACAATCGCTAACCGGTATTACTCCTGCTATGGTTAGCCAGGCGCCGCTTTTTGAGGAGGTGGCTCCCAAGATATTTGGTTTGCTAAGCGACAAAATTTTTGTTGCTCACAATGTAAACTTCGATTTTTCATTTGTAAAACATCATTTGTTGCTGTTAGGTTACCAACTTGACTGTAAAAAATTATGTACGGTTCGCATGGGACGAAGAATTTTGCCCGGCCATAAAAGTTATAGTCTTGGCAATTTGTGTCGCAGCCTTGAAATTGAAGTAGAAAACAGGCACCGGGCAGGGGGAGATGTTCTGGCAACGGTAAAATTGTTTGAATGCATTTTAAAAAACGACCTGGCCGGCGAAATAAAAGGAATGCTGAAAGGCAAGGGCAAAGACCAGTTTTTGCCGCCGAATCTTTCACTCGAAAAAATAAACCAATTGCCCTGCGAGCCGGGGGTGTACTACTTCCACAATCAAAAGGGTAAGATTGTTTATGTTGGTAAAGCCAGAAATTTAAGCAAGCGGGTCAACAGCCATTTTTCTAATAACAAACCTGGCAGGCAAAAACAGGATTTTTTGCGGGAGGTCCACAACATTTCTTTCCAGGTTTGCGGGTCGGAACTGATGGCCTTTATTTTGGAAAGTGTTGAAATAAAAAGATTATGGCCTTTGTATAACCGCAGCCAAAAAGGTTTTGAGCAAGCTTACGGTCTTTATCTGTTTGAGGATGGGCGTGGCTTTAGCCGCCTGGTAATTGAGAAAAAGAAAAAGCATTTACAACCGCTTTATACGTTCAATATTTTGCTGGAAGGACATACCATGCTTAAAAAACTGATCGCAGAATTTAGTTTGTGTAGCAGGCTTTGTTTCATCGATAGTAGTGTTGGACCGATACTGCCAGATGTTGAACAATTAAATGCCGCTGCTTACAACGAAAGGGTAGGTAAGGCGCTAAATTATCTAAAAGAGTCGCTGCCAAGCTTTGCGGTTATTGAGGATGCGCCGCTCTTGCAAAAAGAAAAAAAAGGTATTATCCTTATGGAAAATGGCCGTTTTTTTGGTATGGGTTACTTGCCAGTTAACGTTTCTATATCTTCTATAGCCGACATTAAACCACACATTACACCCTATCCCGAAAATGGATATATAAGAGGACTTGTGTATCAATACGCTATAAAATACCCCGAAAGAAAGAGAGAACTGGCCTGATCTTGCTCCCGCCTTCAGCCCACTTTTATTTATCCTCATTCACAAATCCAAATTTTTGTTTTCCCCTTCACCTGTTACTTTCGCGGGATTATTAAAATGGGTAAAACCTGAAACAAAATGGGTGGAAAGTGCTCGTTGCCTCATCTATAATAACAACTATAAAACTTTTAGAACTAATGGAATTTGTGCATGATATTTCTTTGAAACTAGGATTGAAAAACCAACAGGTTGCGGCGGTGTTAGCACTGTTTGAGGAGGGTTCAACTATACCCTTTATTGCCCGCTATAGAAAAGATAAAACAGGTGGACTGGATGAAGTTCAAATTCAACAAATACAAGACGAAGCAAAGTTTTTAAAGGAGTTTAATGAGCGAAAAACCTTTATAGAAAAGGCTATTACGGAGCAACTCAAAATGACACCTGAAATTGAACTTAGATTGAAAAATGCCTCTACGATCTCCGGCCTGGAAGATATTTACCTTCCATTTAAACCCAAAAGAAAAACCAAAGCGCTTATTGCCAGGGAGAATGGATTACAGCCATTGGCAGATATGATTTTGGAGCAATCGAATGTTGATCTGCCTGCTAAAGCACAAGAATTTCTTACAGGTAATATTCACAGTATTGAGGAAGCTTTGCAAGGTGCAAGAGACATTATTGCCGAAACAATTAACGAGGATATACA
>JANPPB010000061.1:0-1843 GCA_031428295.1 Segetibacter sp.
CAAATAAAGGCCGGAGCACCAAACTTCTACAATACCTTATTCTACCATAAGTCGTGGACTAAATTATTCTTCAGGTTTCTATTCGATAAAGAAATCTCGCTTTACAGCCGCATAGTACGCAAAGACCGTGGCAGGGTAAAACTAACCGACCAAAGCAAACCCGATGTAGAGCTGGTTGTGACAAACTAAGCGTGATATATAGAAACTAAAATGACCGGCCAAACAGCCGGTCATTTTAGTTTTTTATTGAATGAGTAATAGGATCATAATGGTATAAAGATGGAAGGATGACAACTTTCCTCCCTGGCTAACATTTAATATGCAGAGTTGCTTCCCTAAAAACAATATCATCTATTAAACAATAAGTGCGATTTTGAGATACTATGCCTACTGAAACTGTACCTCTACACTTTTTTGCTCGCTGCCACGCAACACTAATAAACGGGTGGTATCGCCCTGCTTAAACATACTAAGCGCCTGCATGTAGCTGTTCATTTCCTTTATTTCATAATCGCCCAATTGCAGTAATACATCACCTGCTTTTAAGCCAATTTTATCAGCGAGTCTTTTAGGAGTTACACCGCCAATTTTAAAGCCCTTTCCTTTATAAGTATTATCGGGTACCACACCAAGGCTTACCGTAAAACGCGAACCTGCATTTGGAGGTAAAACTGTAGGTTTAGAAAATGCAATTTTACCCTGGCTATCTGCTGACTCCAACACCCGCTGAACAAATGAAATAATCTTGTATTCTCCTTCAAAATTTAATTTTTCCCAGTTGTCGGTTGGTTGATGATAGTCGCTGTGGCTACCGGTAAAAAAGTATAACGAGGGAATTTCTTTAGCAATAAATGGCGTATGGTCGCCTTGCCCTAAAGTAGTAGTATCTGTTTTTATCTTAACCGAGTTATCGTTTGCAGCATTCAGCAATTTTGTCCATAGGGCCGAGGTGCCGGCACCTCCAACGGTCAGGCTACGGGTCTCATCGTAACGTCCAATCATATCCAGGTTAACCATGTAATTAATGTTGGTTACCCCAGGCGAGTTTTCCAACCAATATTTACTGCCAAACCGGTCCATCTCCTCAGCAGAAAAGGCTATAAAAATGTAGTTGTTCTTTTTGCTGCCCGAATTTTTTAGCGCTCTGGCCAGTTCAAGCAAACCCACTGTTCCGCTGGCATTATCATCGGCTCCATTATAAATGCTATCAGTATTATTTTTCGGGTTAATGCCAAGATGGTCGTAATGAGCACCGAGCACTACTGTTGTAGGCGCAGCATTATCGAGGTACCCAACTACATTGCTTCCAAAAAGCTTTGCATAGCCAACCCGTACATTCATATTTACATCGTATATAGCCGCGGCATCGTTGCAATATTTTTTAAACGATTCTGCAGGCATGTAAACTATCGGAATGTTTAAGGCGGGGGTGCTGTCCAGTTTATTGAAGCTGATATTGTCAGGGCTTGGTCCGCTGTTATAAAGTATTAATGCCGAAGCACCTTTTGCAGCAACCCTTGCTGCTTCTTTTATAATAAGTGAATGAAGGTTTGCAGCATTACTGGCTTTGTCAACCCAATCTTTAATATCTGCAAACCAGGGTTCGCCTGCTTCGCGAAGGTCAAGGGCAGGGCTGCCTGTTGCACTTTTATTAGCGGAATAAGGCAAAGGAAAAAATTCTTTGCCTACGGTTAGTTTTTGGTCGTTTATTGAAAAGAAAGTTGCAGTATCAATTTTTTTACCTTCTTCAATTAAAAAGGTTTGCACAAATCCATCGTTGCCTTTTGGTTGTAGTCCAACATTTTTAAACTCGTTAACTATAAAATCGCGGGCCATTTGCTCG
>JANPPB010000062.1:0-7141 GCA_031428295.1 Segetibacter sp.
CTGACGACGATGGTTTGGTGTTGCCGCCAAAACTCGCACCTACGCAAGTTGTTATCGTTCCGATTCCAAAGCCTTCTCCTGAAATTATGGAAGCGGCGGATACGATTGCGAAGGCTTTAAAATCGTTGGGTATTCGTGTAAAAGTGGATAATGATGAGACAAAACGCCCTGGATTCAAGTTTGCAGAGTACGAAATGGTCGGTATTCCTGTCCGCATCGGCATCGGTGCAAGAGATTTGGCTGTTGGAAAAGTTGAGGTTGCGAGACGTGATACTAAGGAAAAATCAAGCGTCGTCATTGCGAGGGACGAAGCAACTGAGGGGGTCGCTGAACACATCAAAAACCTCTTGGATGAAATTCAACAGAACCTTTTTGACCGCGCTAAAAAATACCGCGACTATATGACTTCAAAAGTGGATACTTTCGAAGAATTTCAAAAGGTTTTGGAAGAAAAAGGCGGTTTTATCTTAGCTCATTGGGACGGAACTTCTGAAACGGAAGACAAAATTAAGGAGTTGACTAAAGCGACGATTCGCTGTATTCCTTTGGATTCGGTTGAAGAAGATGGCGTTTGTATTTTGACAGGTGCGCCTTCTAAGCAGCGGGTTTTGTTTGCAAGAGCTTATTAGGTTGAATTAGGATAAGCAGGATTTAAAAGATGTTTTAGGATTCGCCTTACATTCATAAATCCTAAAATATCTTTTAAATCCTGCTTATCTTAATTCTAAAACCTCACACCCGCCAGAATATTGATATTCACCACATCTGTTGGGCGTTTTTTAAATCGTGAATATTCAATATTTGTACTAATGTTGAAATGTTTGCTTATCAAATATGAATAACCTAATCTGGAAAAAAGACTATGTTTATCCAATGGTTTAGAATCTGGAAAACATTCCCAACACGGTTCTCTTTTATAATATGAAGCACCTTCTCTTTTTTGAGTGCCTATTCCGAAATCTAATCTATGTTTTTTCCCAAAAAGTATAATCCGTTTGTTGGCAAAAAAAGTAAAACCAGAAAGGTCTTGACCAATGCCAGCCAAATCGCCAATTTTTATGTTCTGAGGAAGTGAAGTCTTACGATATATCGGATTTTCTATAAATCCCCGAATGTACGTGATGTATCGTGCAGTCAATCCGAGTCCGAATTTATTTTCTTCAACGCCTAATTCAAGGCTCCAATGATTATGGGTGTCCAAGCGATATGGATTATAATAACGGGCATTATTATTTTCATAACTTGAAAAAATAGCACCTGCCCGAAAGTTGACCGTCATCTTTTGCCAAATATTTTGAGCATTGGCAGAAAAACTAAGGCTTAAGGATAAAACAAGTAAGTAGTTTTTCATATTATCTTTTGATTTTTTAGTTGAATAAAGATTTGTTACAAAGTTACTTCTAAAGACTTCTAAAACTCATAAGAGGTTGGGTAGTTTTTAGGTTTTATTTTAGAATTCCTCAAAAACGTTTAAATTTGTGCATCAAGCCTATTTTTCCATTAAAAGTAAAAAACTACTCCTGAAAATATTAAACTTTGTTTATTAAATAAAAAATTTTACACAGATGAGTATCAAGGTTATAGCATTTGACGCAGACGATACACTTTGGATTAATGAACCATACTTTCAGGAAATTGAACGTAAGTTTTGCGAATTGCTGGAAGATTTGATGCCGCAGCATTCAACTGAAAGGGAATTGTTATCTACCGAAATTAAAAATTTATCCCTTTACGGCTATGGAATAAAAGGTTTTATCCTCTCGATGATTGAGACTGCTATCGTCTCCAGCGGTAAAACTATTAGCATAGATGTAATTGAAAAGATTTTGGAATATGGCAAACAGCTTTTAAACCGTTCTATTGAATTATTGGATGGCGTAGAAGAGGTTTTGCTTGCATTGAAAGATAAGTACCGCCTGGTAGTGGCAACCAAAGGCGACTTATTAGACCAGGAGCGTAAGCTTAAAAATTCAGGCATCGAACACCATTTTCACCATATAGAAATCATGTCGGATAAAGGAGAAAATGATTACCTGAAGCTGATTAAGCACCTGGATATAAAGCCGGAAGAATTTTTAATGATTGGTAATTCCATAAAATCCGATGTGTTGCCGGTTATCAATATAAATGGTAATACCATTCATGTTCCTTATCACACTACATGGGCGCACGAACAGGTTGAGTATAAAATTGATAACCCCCGTTTTAAGGAAGCAAAAAATATAAGAGAAGTGCTGGAGTTGATTGATTAGGCTACGCTAAGGCTGGGCGTATCAGGCGGTCAACTTATTAGTAAAAGTCAACTCTTTTCTTCAACAGTTTTAGTTAGCTGCTTGCTACATTAAATACATAGTATACTTCAACAATTTTTAAAGCAAAAATTTTCTACCCGGTATTTTCAACATACTCTTTTAACAGGTAATAACTTTTTTCGTAGACCAAAATGCAGGTAAATTGCGCACATTGGTTGTTCGCCATTTACCGACAATCAATCATAAATCTTTCTATCTAAACTGCCTGTAAATTCATCCAATCATAATGAGAGTATTTCTAACACTTACCGGCTTTGCTTTTGTAATCAATTCTTTTTCTCAAACCGATACCTCTTTTTACAACTATGCTAAAGATTACCGGGAAACTACTGCCGACAGTGCGTTTGTAGTGTTAAAAATGTTTAAAATGAATGATCAGTGGATAGGACGGGAGACCTATAAGAGAAATGGAATGCTCAAGTCTGAAGGCACCTATGCATTAAAAGACCCTAAAACACCGATTGGCACTTTTAAAAATTTTAACGAGAGGGGCATCCTGGATTACGAAGCTGTATGGGGAAGTGATAGTAAAATTCAGGCAAAGACCTTCTTTTATAAAAATGGAAGTAAGAAATCGTATATAGGATATAGCGACAAGTCGGTATTGCAGCAGAAAGGCTGGGATGAAGCAGGTAAAGAAATTAAAAACTATGTAGTGGAAAGAGAAGCCCGTTTTAAAGGTGGGATGGATGGTTGGAGAAAATATTTGGAAAAGAAGTTAAATGCAAATGTGGCTGCCGATGCCGGAGCACCTGTGGGCCAATACGAAGTGAAAGTTATGTTTGTTGTAAACAGGGAGGGTTATGTTAGTCAGGTAAAAGCAGTTGAAATTCCTAAAGCTTGTAAGCCTTGTGCAGCAGAGGCGGTGAATGTTATCAGCTCTGGTCCCGATTGGGAGCCTGCCATTCAAAATAATGAACCTGTAATTTATAACGCCATTCAGTTTATAACTTTTGTGGTAGATGAAGGCAGCGCAAAAAAGAAGAAAGGCTAATCATCTTTTAAATTTTATTAAAGTACATCGTGGTTTTTTCAAGACACGATTACCTTGATAGTTCAGGCGATTGCACATTTGGGGTATTCTAAACATTTTTGCATTTTGCCGATTAAATCCAATGAGATTTTATTTTCATCTTTACATTTGGCAACATTTAAAAACTCCACATTTATGATTAAGCAGGTTGTCGTTTTCTCATTATTAGCATTTACCATGACTTCAATAGCACAAAAGCCAGGAGCATTTATAGGAACTTACCCAACTACAAAGACTGTTGAACAAACCGATCAGTTTTTTGGAACATCAGTGGCAGATCCTTATCGTTGGCTGGAGAATGATATGGCAGAAGACACCAAAGATTGGGTGCAGCTTCAAAACAAGGTTAGTGATGCTTATCTTCAAAAAATACCTTTTCGCGAAGCGATAAAAAACCGTTTAACTGCTTTATGGAATTACGAAAAATATTCAGCTCCATTTAAAGAGGGGGATTATACTTATTTCTACAAAAATGATGGCCTTCAAAATCAATCCGTTTTATACCGAGAAAGAAAAGGGATGGAGCCCGAAGTTTTTTTAGATCCCAATAAGTTTTCATTTGATGGTACCACGTCCATGGCAGGCATAGATTTTTCAAAAGATGGTTCGCTTGCAGCATACCAGATTTCCGAGGGTGGCTCTGACTGGAGAAAAGTTATTATCGTAAATACGGCTAATAAAAAGGCTGTTGACGATACATTGTACGATGTAAAATTTAGCGGTCTGAGCTGGAAAAATAACGAAGGCTTTTATTACAGTAGCTACGATAAGCCAAAAGAGGGAAGCCAGCTCTCGGGCAAAACACAGGTGCACAAATTGTTTTACCACAAACTGGGCATGCCACAATCCAGCGATCAATTGGTTTTTGGTGGAGAGGCTACGCCCCGCAGGTATATTGGTGGAACCGTGACTGAAGATCAAAAATTTCTGGCTATCCGTGCTGCCAATGCAACCTATGGAAATGAATTATACCTGCAAGACTTAACCAACGAAAATGCACCCATCATTCCTTTGGTTACAGGATTTGAAAACGAGCAGGATGTTGTGTATTCAGACAATGGCAAGTTGTACATTGTTACCAATCGCAATGCACCAAATCGCAAATTGGTGGTAACATTGGCCGCTGCTCCAACCCCTGAAAATTGGAAGGACCTTATTGCTGAATCAAAATTTCCATTGTCAGTTAGTACAGGTGGGGGTCATTTGTTTGCCCAATACACTAAAGACGCAGTTTCGTTAATAGAAGAATATTCGCTTGATGGAAGAAAGTTACATACCGTAGCATTACCCGGCCTTGGAACGGCCTCTGGTTTTAGCAATAAACGCAACGACAAAGAAGTATATTATTCATACACTTCTTATGTTTATCCTGCCACCATTTTTAAGTACGACCTGGGTACGGGTAAGTCAACCATTTATAAAAAGTCGCTGGTTAAATTTAATCCCACTTTGTTTGAAAGCAAGCAGGTGTTTTATACCTCTAAAGATGGAACCAAAGTGCCCATGATCATCACTTATAAAAAGGGTATGGCGTTAAGCGGCAAGAACCCTGTGATGCTGTATGCGTATGGTGGGTTTAACATCAGCCTTACACCCGCCTTTAGCGTAAGCAACCTGGTATTTATAGAGAATGGCGGGGTGTATGCTGTAGCCAATTTGCGTGGTGGTGGCGAGTATGGCGATGCCTGGCACAATGCAGGCACAAAATTGCAAAAGCAAAATGTGTTCGACGATTTTATAGCTGCGGCTGAATACCTGATTAAAGAAAAATATACCTCTAAAGATTACCTGGCAATTTCAGGAGGATCAAATGGTGGTTTGTTGGTAGGTGCAGTCATGGCTCAACGGCCTGAATTGTTCAGGGTTACTTTTCCTGCTGTAGGCGTAATGGACATGTTGCGTTACCACAAGTTTACTGCAGGTGCGGGTTGGGCTTACGACTATGGTACTGCCGACGATAACAAAGAGATGTTTGATTACCTGTATAAATATTCGCCGGTACATAGCTTAAAAAAAGGTGCTTGCTACCCGGCTACTATGGTTACTACTGCCGACCACGACGACAGGGTAGTGCCAGCGCATTCGTTTAAGTTTGCTGCAGCATTACAGGCGTCGCAATCGTGTAACAATCCTGTATTAATTAGTATTGCTACAAAGGCCGGGCATGGTGCCGGAAAGCCTACCAGTAAAATAATAGAAGAGCAGGCAGATAAGTGGAGTTTTATGTTGTACAATATGGGATTGCAATACAAATAATTTTTCTAATAAAGTAAAATTTGAAAGCGGCTGGATGAGGCCGTTTTTCATTTGTAACAGTTGCTGTTATTTACTTTCTTTTGCTATCTTAATTTGGTTAATAACCTAAATTTTCTGCATGAAATATCTCTTTGTAGCACTTGTTTTCTTAAATATTGATGTGAGCGGGCAGCAATCAAAACCAACAAGCATGGCTGCAATTGAATTCAGGCAACCTGATAGTTTACGGGCTGCTCAATTTTGCACAGAAGTAATTATAAGTAATGCCACCCATGGTTTTTATGGGCTTATGTTCAGCAAGGGTTTGTTGGTGCTTGATAAAAAGAAGAATGTCAGCAGTTTGGTTTTTAAACTGAAAGATGAGGTGGTATCTGTAGCTAAACTTGTTTCTATTGGATTAAATGTTGATACAAGCAAACCTGGCAGGGTAACCTGGAAATATGACTGGGCAATTGGTAGTTCCTATAAATTGCTGGTAACTGCTTTAGCAGACAGTGCCAGTCAATCTACTCAATATGCCGGCTATGTTTTTTTAGACAGGGAACAACAATGGAAATATTTAGCGACATGGCAAATAATTCATGATGGCAGATGGTTACAACAACCATCCCTTGTGCTCGGAACACAAAAAAGACAAAGTAAAATAGGTATGCAAAAATTGAGCTTACAACAGGGCTGGTTGCAAAGAAACAATGGCTCATGGAAGACTTTAACTGAAGGGGTTTATGTTGCAAATCTTAAGGGCGGTATTGATACGGACAGCGGAAGGCTGTTTATAGCCGGAGAACCATTTGTAATGGGGAGTGCCAGTTCTGGCGTAACCATACATGCAACAGCAGTCAATGTTATTCCAATAGTTGCTGTTACTAATAATATCGACAGCATGCAACAATCAGCTATCGACAAAGCTAAGATTGTAGAGGCGCTTCAACAGGCTGGTGCAGATACCTCGCTTCATACCAACAATGTGTATTATACCATGCTGAAAGAAGGCAGCGGTAATTTTGTGAGTGTTACCGATACAGTAACGGTATTTTATAAAGGATCGTTGCTAAAAGATGGAAGTGTGTTTGATGCAACCAAAGACAAACCAGCCACCTTTCCCTTAAACCGATTGATTAAAGGCTGGCAATACGCATTGGTAAAATGTAAAGTAGGAGGTAAGGTGCGATTGTATATTCCATCGGGGCTTGCATATGCTACAAGGTTACGTAGTAAAAACATTCCTCCAAATAGCATTCTTGTTTTTGATATTGAAGTGGTGGAAGCGAGAAACTGAAAGATGTTGGATGTTAGATGACAGATGACAGGGAGAAAAGAATTATGAGTAAAGAATAATATAGTGAAGCGTTGAGAAAAACGAAAAAAGGTGATAACACAACTCCCTCCTTTGGAGGGTCGGGGGAGGCTCTTTCTTCGGAGGGGTGGGGAGGTTAAAACAAATAAATATGCTAACTAATTTTAATAATAAGATTGTACTAATTACGGGTGGCTCACGGGGCATTGGCAGGGCTTGCGCTTTATTGTTTTCAAACCTTGG